>JAZSHE010000068.1:0-2665 GCA_045533085.1 Ruminococcus sp. | reverse complement strand
ATCACAGGTGTTATCAAAGCTAACATCCCTTCGCGAATTGCGTTGAAGGTTAGTTCGAACATCGACTCCCGTACCATCCTTGATGCAAGCGGTGCGGAAAAACTCATCGGTAAAGGTGATATGCTATTTGCTCCTGTTGGTGCGTCGCAGCCTGTCCGTGTACAGGGCTGTTATGCTAAGGACGAGGAGATTGAGCGTGTTACCGCTTACATAAAGAAATCCCACGACGCACAGTATAACGCTGAGGTCGAGGAGCGAATCAGACGAATTGCCGCCGAAGAACTCGGCAAAGACGCTAAAGGTGCTCAGTCTGCATCAAATGACAATCCTGATGTAGACTCGCTCATGGAAGAAGCAATCAAGGTTGTCATTGAAGCAGGACAGGCTTCTACATCACTTTTGCAGCGTAGATTGAAAGTCGGTTACGCAAGAGCCGGCAGAATGATTGACGATATGGAGCAGATGGGTATCGTCGGTCCTCATCAGGGTTCAAAGGCGAGAGATGTATTGATGACCTATAACGAGTGGTTGGAGAGAAACCATGTTATGGACATAGCGTCTGATAGTGAAGATAATAATTCTTACGAAGAATTCTAAATTAGAAAAATGAACAAGGAGAGCAAAATGGCTTTTCTACCTATTTCACAAAAAGAAGTCAAAGAGCGCGGTTGGGATAGCGTTGATTTTGTTTTTATCACAGGTGACAGTTATGTTGACCATCCGTCTTTCGGCGTGTCGATAATTTCTCGAGTGCTTGAGGATAGAGGATACAAGGTTGCAATTCTTTCCCAGCCTGACTGTACGTCTGATGAGGATTTTTTGCAGTTTGGCACACCGCGACTTGGATTTATGATTACATCGGGCAACATCGATAGTATGGTTGCCCACTATACAGTTGCTAAAAAAAGAAGAAAAACCGACGCATACACAGCGGGCGGTGTGATGGGAAAACGCCCTGACAGAGCAGCGATTGTTTACTCAAACATTGTCAGACGACTCTATCCTGAGTCTGTCATAATTCTTGGTGGACTTGAAGCGAGCCTTCGTCGTTTTGCACATTATGACTATTGGGATGACAAGGTCAGACACTCAATTCTGTTTGATTCACAAGCCGACATAATTATCTATGGTATGGGTGAGAACCAGACAATTGAGATTGCAGACAGGCTCAACGATGGATACACAGTTGAAGCTTTGCGTGATATACGCGGTATTTGTTACAGTGTTAAAACATCCGATTACACTCCGATGAGTGTAACAGAGTTGCCGACATTCGAGCGTGTCAGCACCGACAAGGTTGACTACGCTGTTGCTACAAGAAAAGAGCTCGATGAGTATGATGCTGTGCGTGGTAAGACTATGATTCAGCGTGATGGCAATATGATTTTAGTACAGACTCCGCCAATGCCACCGCTAACTACTGAGGAGCTAGACCACGTTTACTCACTGCCTTATGAGCGTACATATCATCCATCTTATGAAGATTTGGGCGGTGTACCTGGTATTCAGGAGGTTGAGTTTTCCATAACTCACAATCGTGGATGTTTCGGTGGCTGCAATTTCTGCGCTATAGCTTTTCATCAGGGCAGAGCTGTTACAGTCAGAAGCCACGAAAGTATATTGGAAGAAGCAGAGAAACTCATCGCTTCTCCGAATTTCAAGGGCTATATCCACGATGTTGGTGGTCCTACTGCGAATTTCAGAATGCCTTCGTGTGAGTTGCAGAAAAAAGCAGGCTTGTGCAAAGGTAAAAAATGTCTTGCACCAACACCGTGCAAGAATCTGCAGGTATCTCACGAGGATTATATCGATATTTTACGAAAACTCAGGAGTCTTGACGGAGTCAAGAAAGTTTTTATCCGTTCTGGTATCCGTTTCGATTATCTTATGGAGGATGAGTCCGACCGATTCTTTAAGGAACTTGTTGAACATCATATTTCAGGTCAGCTGAAAGTTGCTCCTGAACATTGTTCTGACATAGTCCTCGATAAAATGGGTAAGCCGCATATTGAAACGTACAAACGCTTTCAGGATGAATTTTACAGAAAAACTGCTCAGGCAAAAAAGGAACAGTATCTTGTGCCATATCTTATGAGCTCACATCCGGGTTCTACTCTGAAAGAAGCGGTTGAGCTGTCACTTTACTTAAAGCGTGAGAAGATACATCCCGATCAGGTGCAGGATTTCTATCCTACTCCTGGTACGATTTCAACGTGTATGTACTACACCGGGCTTGACCCATACACATTAAAGGAAGTATATGTTGCAAAGTCGCCTCACGAAAAGGCGTTGCAACGTGCATTACTCCAGTATTTTAAACCACAGAACAAAGAGCTCGTTATCGAAGCTCTTATAAAAGCTGGACGCAGGGATCTGATTGGTACTGGCAAAAATTGTCTGATAAACGCAAAGATACCTGAGAAGTACTCAAAGGTTTCTGACAAACCAAAGAGTAAAAACAAAAAGCACGTTAAGCCTAACTACAAGAAAAAGCAAAAAATGCGTGCGAAAAACAAGTAAAAACTTGCAAAATTCAGTTTTTAACTATATACTGTATTCTATATTACAGACAGAGAGGTAATTACAATGGGTGTTTATGAAGAACTCGTAGCCCGTGGTCTTATTGCACAGGTTACAGATGAAAAAGAAATCAGAGAAATGGTTA
>JAZSHE010000125.1:0-4551 GCA_045533085.1 Ruminococcus sp. | reverse complement strand
ATGGTAACTACCGTGTTGCTATTCCAAGTGGTGCCAAAAATGTAGTATTCAACAACGGTAATGGCACTCAGCTAGCAGATACTAGCCTGGTGGATTCATCAGGTGCTTACTACTATGATGGCAGCAAGGTTTGTGAGTGGGAAACTCCACCTGCTGATGCCGGTCTTGAAGCATCCGGTGACAACACTGGTGAGCTTTCTGGCGATACAAGAACAATTCACGTTGGTGTTATCTCTTATCTTTTAAGAGATGGCAACATCCCACAGATTCATTATTGGAACAGCACAGGTCTTGATAAAAAAGCTGCTTTGACACAGACCACAGCTACAGTAACTCACTCTGTGGGTTCATCATACTGGAGCAACGCTGAGCAGACATTTACTGTTTTCACAGCTGATATTCCTGTCGAAGCTACAAATTATCAGACTTACCTTGCATCTCAGAGCAAGTATGGTACTCCTAGCTGTGCTATTTCTGATTCAAAAATCCTTTTAGTTTTTGAGTACGGCGGAACACACCACAACCAGCTCAAGGATTACAGCGTATCAGGCGATGATGATCCTACTGAGCCAACTGAGCCTGATGATCCAGTAGATTTCACACAGATCTGCTTCAGAGATGACTTCAGCAGCGGCAGTGTAGATGCAGCTGATGCGAATGTTATGGTGTCATTTGACGGTGGCGCAACAAAGACTATGATGACAAAAACTGTCGATTCAATGTCAGGTCACGATATGTGGTACACTGATGTTGTTGAGGGTGCTACTACTGTAAAATTCTACAGAACTTCAGTAATCAATGACAGTGTATGGAATACATGGTCAGCAAGTCTTTCTTCAGCTACAACAGGACTTTACTGTGCAACAGGCTTTGGTACAGGTAGCTGGGGCACAAGCTCACAGTACTTTGCAATCCCTGACAAGAAGGACATCAACAACCTTTCTTTTGGTATCTGGGCAGATATCAAGGGTAACGGCAAAGCTTCAGATGCAGTTATCGCGCGCAAGCTCAGCAGCTCTGAGTTCCATCTGTATCTTCCTTCAAATACTCCTGAAAGCATCACACTTTACACAAGCTTTGCAGATTTGAAAATCGGAACTACTACAGTTTCTGATGGTACTGCTGTAAAACTTGACGCAGATACTTCTTACTCAATTACATACAAACAGACAGAAAAAGATACATCTACTAAAACTGCAACTTTAAAAGTCTATAAAACAGAGGGCACAGCTACATTGTTGCTTGATACTGCTCGTGACCTTTATACAGGCACAAACAATGACCTTGCAGGCGATGTCAGCGGCTACAAAGACGCTATCGAAACAAAGGGCTCTGTTTACCTTTACGACGAAAACGGTAACCTTGTAAACGATGGTGATGGCGAGACAAAACTCAAGAAAATCAAGGGCAGAGGTAACTCATCATTTGAAGCTTCAATGAAGATTTACGGCAAGTATGCGTATAACTTCAACCTTGACAAAAAGGTAGCTTTGGTTGATGGTGCAACAGCATCAAAGAAATGGTGCTTGCTTGCTAACAACCCTGATGTTACAATGATGCGTAACACATTTATCTACTCACTTGCTGGTGATGTTGGTGTTATTTATGCTCCAAAAACACGTCTTGTTGACGTATATGACAATGGTAAATACCTTGGTGCTTACATCGTGACAGAAAAGGTTGAGTATGGTAAAAACACTCTCATGAAAGATATGAAAAACCTCGATGATGGTAACGAAGATGCAAACATCGAAGCTTACGATAACGAGGATATCATGGATGAGCTTGAGGATCACATGATTCAGAAGACTTCCAGCTACACAACAAATGGTCAGACATATACATACCAGTACACAACATCTGATGATACTACAAACTGGCCATATCATCAGCCTGAAAACTTCAAGGAGTACAACTATCTTCTCGAGTTTGAGCTTTTCAGCAGATATAAAAACGAGGTTTCATGGTTTGTATCACCTCGTACAGGTCAGGCTGTTGTAGTAAAATATCCTGAGTTTGCAACAAAGGATGAGATGCAGTGGATTATCTCTGAGTACGAGAAGGCTGAGTCAGCTATCTATTCTAACAGCACAACAGCTATTCAGGCTGCTGTTGATATCGATTCATTTGCTAAAATGTATCTCATTCAGGAGTTAGCTATCAACCTTGACTCCTGTGCAACATCTTACTATATGCATAACAGATTCGAAGAAGACGGTACAAGCAAGCTCTACGCTTCACCTGTATGGGACTATGACTGGTCACTCGGTGATTATGCTAGCACAGCTGATTCAGGTAAAAAGTACCTTTTCAATGGTTCATCTGTGTATGTGAACTCCACAACACTTGATAATCCTAAGCAGACATTCGTAAAGAATAAAGCTCTGCAGACAGACTACGACGATTACACAAAGAAGGCTAACTACAACTTCCAGGCTAAACTTGTACACAATTCAACTGTATGGGAGCGTTGCAGATATATCTGGACAAACGAATTCGTTCCTGCTCTCTCTAAGTATGTTGACAACGATTACCTCGATGCAAATACAAAGGACGACTCTGTAACAGAGGGCTTAATGCTCACAAAGTGGCTCCCATCTTTCACATCTTCACTCAAGATGAATGATGCTCGTTGGGGTGCTGTTAAGTTTACAGGCGATACCTGGGGTACAAAGATCACAACCAACTACGAGAATCGTTCTTTCAATTTCTACGTTGGCCAGAACAAGGCTGGATCTATTTCAAGAACTTACGAGAACTCTGTATATTACCTCAACGACTGGACTGTAACACGTTGGAACTATATGTCTGACGATATGAATCTCTACGACGCAGACCTTGTTGAGAAATACGAACTCACTGATGTTACATTTGAAGCAACAGCTGATGAGGCAGAACCTTCAAAGCTTACTGTTACTCCATCTGCAACAGCAACAAAGAATGGCTCTCCGATAGAGGATGCTGATGTTCTGTATTCTGTTTACAACAACAAAGAGTTAGTATACAGCGGTGATTTCACACAGAAGAGCTGTACACTCAAACTCAACGAAGGTGACAACGAAGTTTACGTTGTTGTTACAATCAAGGATAAAGATATCGTAAAAGAGTCCGAAACTCAGATATTTAAGTATGATGCAGGTCCAAAGGTTGACGTAACATTCAAGTTCAAGTCGCTTAATGCTTACAGATACGCTCCAACTCTTACTGTTTCAGGTGTTGAGTATACAATGACAAAGGAAACAGTAACCGAAGAAGGCGACGCTGAAAACAAACTTTGCTGGTACACAGCAACAGTTACACTCAAGGCTGATACAGACGTTGAAGTGTTGTTCACTAACGAAGTAGAAATGAATGCATCAGCGACAGTAAACGCTTCTGAAGATACAACACTGTACTTTGGTTGCAACAACTTAAACTCAGGCGAAGTAGCTGAGGATATCACAGCTTATAACACTCCTGAGCTTGAATACATCTTGAATTTCTCAAAATCAGCAGATAATATGCTCGTAAACGATGAGTTCGACGAGGAACTTGCTACAACAACAATCGCAGGTGAATCATATATTATGGGTGATATACACCGTGATGACGAGTTGAATATTATGGACGTAACGTCAATTCAGCTGTTCCTTATTGAAAAATTAGGATATACTGACTTAGGTTATTGTATTGCTGACTATAACCTCGATCAGGTAATATCAATCATGGACGCAACAGCAATCCAGATTTATCTTGCACAAATTTCAAGTGTAGAATAATTGAATAGCTCTGACAACGTATCCGCAGTGGGGGAAACCCTGCTGCGGATGTTTTGTTTCTGATGGATATATAGCGTAAATATACCTGAAATAACCATTGTTTTTGCTGAATATGAACAAAAACAATTCACATCGAATGAGCGGTTTGATGTATTATTTTTGGTGTGTTTATGCATGTTGCACAACAGCAGTTATTTTAATGCTATACAAGAATATTAAAATCTATACAATGCACAATAGAATGTGGTTGAAATGCAGAAAAACACAGCAAAATGCACAAGAAAAAATTCCGTATTTAGTATTTTTTCAATTCTATTGACGCTGTTTTTCGCGTTTGATATAATGATAGCGTGAATAATTGTTGGGTAGGTATGCCCTTTTGCAGTTGTTTACCTAAAAAAGCTATAATTATACCCATTTTATGGCGTATACTTATCCTCCGGAATGCTGGGAGATGCAAACCTCCCTTGCCAAAAGGGAGGGGGACCGCGATTAGCGGTGAGGAATCGGATATATGACCGCTATTCGTTAGGTATCACCATATTTGCATTTTTACGGCTTTTATTTAAACTCCGGAGGTCAGACGGATAAAAAACTGCTCAAAAATCTTGCATTACTCAATATCCCGAAATTATATTTCCCAAGGAGGAGATAATATGACAACAAAAAGAACATTTAAAAAATTAGTTTCTTTCCTGCTTGCTGTTATCATGATGTTCTCAGTTATGACCACAGCTTTCGCAGCAGAAACAGACACTGCTCAGACAGGTTCAGGCACTACAGTTTATTTCCA
>JAZSHE010000164.1:0-3290 GCA_045533085.1 Ruminococcus sp. | reverse complement strand
TTTAATTCGCTCATTGAATTGAATTTATGATAAGCGTTGAGTTCAACTGAGATAGCACCTGTAGAAGAGATAACTGCTTTTGCAGGAAGACCATCTGGAAGACCTTCGCTTGATGAAATTGAAATTGCGATATTACCGAATTTATTTGGGTTAGATGCGGTAATAGTATAATCAATACCATTGATTGATTCTGTAACTGAAGCTTTCTTTGGGTTAACAGTACCAATATTGCTAAGGCAGATTTTTTGTGTATCTGCAGTACCGTTTGCTGTTGTACCAAGAACAAAGTTACCATTGATGTCGGTTAAGTAACCGTTAGCATCATAATCGAGCATACCAGCTTTTGTGTAGAAGATGTTACCTGAACCATCCATTACCTGAAGGAAACCTTCACCAGCAATAGCAACGTCCATACCGTAACCAGTAGTCTGCATACTTGACTGTGACATCTGTGTCTGAATACCAGCAAGTTGTGAACCATAACCAACAGCTGTTGGGTTTTTACCACCCTGGCTTGCTGTACCAGCAGAAGCACTTCTGAGTGCCTGGTAGTAAAGGTCACTGAAAACAGCACGCTGTGATTTGTAACCGTATGTGTTAACGTTTGCGATGTTATTACCGATAACATCCATCTTAGTTTGGTGGGTTTTTAAACCTGCCACACCTGAAAACAAAGCTCTATTCATATTTATTTCTCCTTATGCGAAGCCATGCATAAGTAACCTATTGGCATTAAAAGGGTATGAGAAAACTATCCGAACAAAATTCGGACAATCTATCACCCTTAACGAAGTGGTATCTATCAGTCGGTCAAGATACCGTAAGCCTCCTCCAAAGGTCCGGCTTAGTATATGTAATAAGTTACACAATAACAGCTCCGTTAATATTTGTAAATACATTGCCTTGAATTGAATTGTTGTTTACTGTTGTGATAACTGTGTTGTTTTTAACACTTACCACGAACGCTTTTTCACCAACAAGAATCAGAGTGTCGTCAAGGTTCTTCTCGCTCGCAAGTCGCACACCTTCATTTAATCTATTAAGCTCGTCATCAGTAATATCCATATTATGATCAACAGCTCTTTTAATAGCGTGATTTGAAAAGTTAACCTCACTGTTTTTCTCAATTGTATTTTTCAATACATCTGCGAATGAAACAGATGGTTCTTTTACTTGTGTGCTCGTTGAAGGCGGATACAATCCCTGACCCGCACCCGGAGTACCTGTTACGATAGGCGAAAAGTGTTTGAAACGAATATCATCCATGATAAACTCACCTTTCTTGAATTTTTATTACTCTGTTTAATTATTCAGCAGTTTTTGTCTGTACTTTAATTGGATTATAGCAGTATTTTTTACCATTAGAATCTTCAACAATAATGTTAAAGAGGTATGCGGTATCTGGTTCTAAATTTGTAATGATTTGTTCTTGTGATTTTAATTCACCAGCACCTAATGTACCATTTTTTAAAATATCATCAACAGTATTAAAATCAGTACCCTTTGTGTAATAAACACTGTACTTAAGTCCCGCAGAAACGAGTTCATCTTCTGTAGGAAGCTCCCAATTAAGCTTTACCGTACTTTCAGTAACATCACTCGATGAAACACTGAATTTAGTAGGGTCAATTGTTGTAGTAGAATTTGAATCCTGAACAGTCATAATCTGTGAAAGTGTATATCTTTTACTGCCGATATAAAAGACATATTCATCATCTACTAAGGAAACCTTGTCGATTTTACCAGTTGTTGTATCAAGTTCACCGCTTACTGAGTAACGAGAAGCAGTAACTGTCTTACCAACTAAGGACATAGCGTAATTTGTTTTTGAATATGAAAGCATTTCTTGCATAGCTTGCATATTTGAAAACTGTGTCATTTGGTTTACCATCTGGCTAGTATCCATAGTATTATTGAAATCCTGATTTGTAAGTTCTGTAATCATAAGCTTTAAAAAGTCATCCTGACTAAGAGTTGCGTTATCAGTTTTATCAGTAAATACTGCATTATACTTCGTACCAGTTGAACCTAACACTCTGTCTGTAGTATAATCGCCCATCTAATTCCCTCCTTTATACATATGTGTCTAATCCGTCAACAGCCGTTCTGACTCTACTAGTATAATCCGCAGTAACTTCTTCGGTAGCATAAACACCGTGCTGTGCTGCGTAATAAGGCTTATCGTCTTGTTGCTGTTGCTCTCTGAAAGCTTTTTGTCTATCGGAGAATTGCTGACTTGTCATATTGAACTGAGCAATACTTTCTTCGATATTTTCAGGAGCTTCGACTGTTACCTCTCTGATTTCAAGGTTTAAAGAACCTAAAGAATCTCTGAGTGCAGTCAAGTCGCTGTTTAAAAGCTTTGCTGTACTTTCGCTCGCCGCTGTAATATTAACCACCATATTACCATTTTCTTCGATAAGCTTGATTGTTACCTCACCTAAAGATTCAGGATTTAGCTTTACGGTAAACTCAGTCTTTTCGAGATTTATGTTTGCCTTTAAGCCATCTGTAATCTGTTCAGAAATATTAAAGTTATCAAATAAAGGATTACTTAAATTCTGCACCTTAGGTAATTCAATCTCTGGTGTAGTATTACTTGCGTTCAATGTTGTTGCAATTTCGCTTAGTGAACTGAAATCCTGATTTTCATCGTTGTTGCTATTTCCTGATAACTGCTGTAAAGCACTCTCATCAGCTTTAACAATTCTTTGAGAAATCATATTTGGTACAGTAACACCTGTCGGTTGAATAACAGTCTCTGAAGTTTTCTCTAATGTAGCCGAAATTATTGGCATTTCGCTTGAGTCAAAATTCATTTTCTGAGCCGCCATTAATTCGGTTTGCTTATTATTAACTTCAGTAGTCACTCTGTTTTGCATTACTCCTGTTTCCATTACAGTCTGAGTTGCAGTCGATACTGTTGCTACATCGCCTGTTTCAAGCTTTGAGTTAATATAGCTTTTTACTGTTTCTGCCTGAGCAGATAAATAATCATAAGTATTATTACCCAATGTGTAGAGCGTATCTGCAGTATCTTCATCCATACCCATAGCTTCAAAGAAATTGTTTTCTTGTAATTTAGAAATCAAATTTGGGATTTCAACAGAATCAATTCCATCCAAGCCGTCGATATTTTTCAATAGCTCTGAAATATCGCCTGTAAGATTACCAGCATTTCCTGACTGTAAAAGTTCAGAAAGCATTGCTAAAAGAGAAGAGTCCATACCGTTTTCAGTGTCTTGGGCATTTTCACTTGTCAAGATACCCGCTATATCGGTTGTTTCGCC
>JAZSHE010000143.1:0-8102 GCA_045533085.1 Ruminococcus sp. | reverse complement strand
ATACGAAAAAGGCAAGAAAAAGGCGGACGAAGAGTTCAAAGAAGCTGATGAAAAGCTAAAGGAAGCTGAGAGCGAACTTGCCCAGTTGCCTGTTGCCCAGTGGTACATATTTGACCGCGATGATAACCCTGGATATTCGGGCTTTGTGGACAACACAAACCGAGTTGATGCGGTTGCAACTGTGTTTCCGTTGTTCTTCCTTCTGGTAGCGATGCTTGTTTGTCTTACAACAATGACCCGTCTTGTTGAGGAGAAACGTACTGAAATCGGTACACTAAAGGCGTTGGGATATTCTGATAGAAGTATCACATCGAAGTTTGTTTTTTACGCTTGTCTTGCGGCTATGCTTGGATGTATCATTGGATGCGCAAGCTGTACACCGACCTTGCCACGAGTTATTTACAACGCTTACGGCATGATGTACAACATGAGCGATACCATTGACATTGTTGTTGACAAAGTCAGCTTTGTTGTTGCGATTTTAGCGGCGTTTGCGTGCTGTGCTCTTGTGACACTTTTTGTATGTTACAAAAATCTCAGGCATAAGCCTGCATCGCTGATGAGGCCAAAGGCTCCGAAAGCAGGCAAACGAATTCTGATCGAACGCATAACACCGTTGTGGAAGTGCTTCAATTTCTCTCAAAAGGTGACATGGCGAAATCTTTTCAGATATAAATCAAGGCTGTTTATGACTGTTGTTGGAATCGCAGGATGTACAGCACTGATGCTGACAGGTTTTGGCCTGTACGATTCTATCAACGATGTAGTTATGCTTCAGTTTGAACAGCTGAGCAATTATAATACAATCATCGTAGCAGATGGCGAAAAGCCTGAGCAGGAGATGAGTGAGCTTAAAGCTGCTGTAGAATCTGACAATAGATTCAAAACGAGTTTGCTTGTGTCACAGAAAAGTGTATCGGTGCACTATAAAGACAATAGTGTTGCCAGCGATGTTTACCTTATGATAGCGCATGACTCTGAGCAGTTTGAAAAGCTTGTTACTTTGCGAAATCGCGAAACTGGTGAAAAGTACCAGCTCAAAAATGAGGGAGTTGTTATCACCGAGAAAATAGCAAAAAGATTGTCTGTAGATGTCGGTGATGTAATCGCTATCGGTGATGGCAGTAACAGAGCGATGGTCACGGGTATAGCGGAAAACTATGTATATAACTATATATATATGAGTGATACGGCGTATCGCAATATGGCGAAGGAAGCTCCGCTTTACAGTACGATTTATGCGCAGGCTGAAAATCTGGACGAAGCTATGGAAAAAGAGCTTGGTACTGATTATCTGAAACGTGAGGATACTGCCGCAATTTCGTTCACGACAACTATTATCAATGATTTCAAGGATATGATAAGCTCGATGAATATTGTTGTGCTTGTTATGATAATAAGTGCCGGCGCGCTCGCCGTGGTTGTTCTGTACAACCTGACAAACATCAATCTTGCTGAGCGTAATCGTGAGATTGCAACAATCAAGGTGCTTGGATTTTATCACAAAGAAACATCCGCTTTTGTGTATCGAGAGAATATTATTCTGACGATACTGGGAATAGTTGTTGGTCTGGGACTGGGAGTGCTGTTGTGCGACTTTGTTGTGCAGACGATTGAAATCGAAACTGTGATGTTCGGCAAGGATATCCATCTGCTCAGTTACATTCTTTCAGCTGTGCTGACAGCGGTGTTCTCGTTGTTTGTTAACCTGATAATGTACTACAAAATCAAAGATATCGATATGGTTGAGTCGCTCAAATCGATAGAATAGTATACTAAAAAAGACGATGCAGTTTTTATGCTGCATCGCCTTTGTTTTTTTGCTATTTTGTTTGAATTAGAGCTTTGCGTTTGTTTTTGCCATAAAGCTTTCGCTCTTGATGAGAAAACGCTCGTGGTATGCTTTGCCGACAACGCCGTGTGCGTCTGATACAACAATGTCAAAACACAGTTTTCTGCCGTCAACTTCTGTGAGAGTTGATTCACATGTAACCTCGATGCCTACAGGGTCAGCAGCGAGATGGTCAACGTTAATCTTTGTTCCCACACTTGTTATGCCTTCGTCAAGTAAATGCTGAACGCTTTCGGCTGCTGTTTGTTCCATCAGTGCAACCATTGATGGAGTGGCAAAAACATCGAGGATTCCGCTACCCATGACCTTGGCTGTTTTGTCTTCTGTCACCTTTATTGTCAAGGTGTTTTTGATTCCTTTTTCTAACATAATATTCTCCTTTTAGTCAGCACCCAAAGTAACGCTACAAAGATACGTTTTTTTATAACTGACCTCCATAAATTGGTTTGTATAAATTATAACATTTTCCCTTAAAATGTAAAGGTGTAAAAATTTTAATTTGTTATAGAAAAACCCTTGACGTGATGGTGTTTTGGAGTTATACTCAATACCCAGCCAAAAACTGATGCGATGAAATATTGCACTTTTGGGATAATAATGTTAAGTTCACCTTGCTCGTTTGCAGTAGCGTAAATCTTCTTGATGTTTTTCGAGAGTAGGGACAGCGAGTCGTTGTTTCGATTTTTTTAAAAAATGTGGGTTTCGCTTTTGCTAGCAAAAGCGTCTCCAAATTTCTCTTCGTTGACAGGAAAATCACTTCGTGATTAAATAATGTCTACTGCTATAAATTTGGTCGTTTTGTACTGTAAACGGGCGAGGTTTTCTTTTTGGGAGGTGTCACAGATGTTTTTTAGAGATGGAATAATTGAATTTGAGCGCAGTGATTTGAATTTTGTTCAGAAGGTAGGACTTGAACAAGCGGTTGAAATGGTGATTGACTACAAAACTTTGAACAAGACACCTTTCATCTATGACACATATCAGTTGTCATCGCTTCTTGGCATCAGACGCAAACATCTGTTTCATCTGAGCAGAAACGCCGAGAATTACTATGAGTACGTTTCTATCAAAAAGCGTAACGGTGACAAAAGAATACTTTGTGTTCCTGATGATTTTCTCAAATATATTCAAAAAGATATACTGAGAATGATTGTGTCAAAACTCAGTGTTTCAAAATACGCTACTGCGTATCACGAGGGTAGCAGACTTGTTGACAACGCTTCTCCTCATTGTGGCAAGAAATATATACTTAAATTGGACCTTAAAGATTTTTTTGACCACATAACATTTATGAAGGTGTATAGCTGTGTTTTTAACACATCGCGATATCCCAAACAAATCGGGGTTATTCTTACACAGCTTTGTACTAAGAATGATGTACTCCCTCAGGGAGCGCCTACTTCGCCCGCAATCTCGAATCTTGTTATGAAAAGCTTTGATGATACTTTTGGAAGTTGGTGTGAACGTCACAATCTGTCATACACCCGCTATTGTGATGATATTACAGTATCGGGCGATGTTCCGCTGTACAATGTTTATCTGAAAGCAAAATCTATGCTCAGAAAAATGGGTTTTGAGGTCAACGAAACTAAAACTCATTTTGTCAGATATTCGGACCGCCAGAGCGTTACAGGACTCATAGTAAATGAATGTGTGCACGTTGATTCTAAGTATAAAAAAGCTTTGCGACAGGAGATTTACTACGCGTTGAAATATGACGTGGTTAGTGCGATGAAAAGGTCAACAATGTTTGAGTTTTCAGAAAACGAGAGTGTTGATACAGCGGTGGTGAGGTATGTTAATATGATCATTGGCAAAACTAACTATGTACTACAGATTGAACCGGAAAATCATTATTTTGCAAATGCAATCAAGAATTTGCAAAGGCTCAGATATGTGGATTGATTGCTGATGCAATTACTTTTTACTATTAAAAAACAGCGACATTGTCTTGTGCACATGTCGCTGTTTTGCTTTTTGTTTCTTAATTGTTAATCGTCGAGTTCTTTTTCAAAATGCAGAATCTTTCCTGTGTTTGCGTCGACGTCACAATCGTAGTCGTATCTGCCGTCAGAAAAATCGACCTCGTAAATCAGAACGCCGTTATCATAGTCAAGCTCAGACCACAGACCGATAATATCCTCTTTGTTAAGGTTGGCTTTTTTGAGTGAGATGTCAACTGCTTCGTCGCTTGTTAAAGCGCCTTCAGGCAGGGTAGGAGCGTTGGGTTTGTTGGAGTATGTCTCGTTGGTAGTTTCAGTTTCTGAGGTATGGCTCTCGATAGTTTCGTTAGCAGGATTATTGCTTGTCCCTTTGTTGTCAGCTGTGGTGTTGTTACATCCGACAAACAATGCACATAAAGTTAAGATAAGCGCTAAGATCAAAGGTTTTTTCATTTTATCGCCTCCGTTGCTGAGTTAGTGGTTTTATTATACACCAAATAAAGCAAAATGGGTAGTGGTTTTGTGAAGCTGTGTTAGTATTTGATCGTTGTGGTTATTAAAAAGGCGTACTGCAATATATGCAATACGCCTTGAGTGTTGTGCCGAGTAAACCTCGGGGGATATGTTATTTACTCATCATAATTTCGGAGATTATGTCCATAACTTTCTGATGCCATCCGCCACAACCAGTGGAACAATGTGTCACCTTCTGAACATCTTCAAAGGCTGACAGTACATTGTCGAAATTACTTTGTGTATCAAGAGCGTTAGCAATGTCTGCATAACTAACCTGCTTGCAATTGCAAACTGTATAATTTTCTACCATAATAATAACCTCCGATTAAAAGTTGAGCGTTTTATCAGCCGAAATATCTCTTAAGAAGACCTTTGAAGCCTGCACCGTGTCTGGCTTCGTCCTTTGCCATCTCGTGAACTGTATCGTGGATAGCGTCTAAACCGAGAGCCTTAGCTCTTGTAGCAAGGTCGAGTTTACCTGCACATGCGCCTGTCTCAGCGTCAACTCTGAGCTCTAAGTTCTTCTTTGTTGAGTCTGTTACAACTTCGCCTAAAAGCTCAGCAAACTTTGCTGCGTGCTCAGCTTCTTCCCACGCTGCCTTTTCCCAGTAAAGACCGATTTCAGGATAGCCTTCTCTGTGTGCAACTCTTGCCATAGCAAGGTACATACCAACCTCAGAACACTCGCCCTCGAAGTTAGCACGAAGATCCATGATGATATCTTCCGGAGCGTCCTTTGCTACACCTACAACATGCTCACAAGCAAAGCCTGCGTCGTCAGCCATCTTGTTGAATTTATCGCTTGGCACCTTGCATACAGGACAAGCCTCAGGTGCTACATCTCCTTCGTGAACATAACCGCATACACTGCAAACCCATTTCATAATTATTTCCTCCAAATTCAAAAATTAGTTTGTTGAGCATTTTTTACAAATGCCGTAAAATACAAGATTTTTTCTTTTGATTTCAAATCCGTTTTGCAAAAGCTGTTTTTCGATCGGACCTTGCTCTGAGTTTACTAAATCGTAAACATTGTTGCAACATTCGCACACAAAATGCGCGTGGTCGCTGACATCAGCGTCGATTCTTTCCTCACCGTTTACGTTGCAAACTGTCATCACTCTGCCTTGTTTTTTGAACAAAGCGATGTTGCGATAAACTGTGCCAAGACTCAGGTTCGGGATTTCATCCTTTAGCTGGTCGTACACCCATTTTGCACTGGGGTGAGATTTTGTGCTCGCTATGGTTTTGAAAATAGCTTCGCGTTTGGAACTGAAATTGTGACCTGTCATATCGGCCACCTCCTTAAAAACAGTAATCATTCCTGTTTTCTGTCATTACTATAGCATATTTCAAATAGTTTGTAAATAGTATTTTGGAATTTTTTTCAAATTTCTTTCATATAATATACTGGTAAAAGAGCAAATATGTGTAAATGCCTTTTATACATCAGGTTTGGAGGAGTATATGCCGAAAGTTTTTTTGAGTCCGTCACTTCAGGAGTATAATCCGTATGTAGGGGGCGGAAACGAGGAATACTATATGAATCTTGTGGCGGATGCGATGGAACCGTATCTCACAGCTTCTGGGATTGATTTTGAACGAAACAACCCGAGTGACACTTTGTCGCAGGCGGTTGCAAAGTCAAATGCTTCAGGCTCGGATTTGCATTTTGCTATTCACTCAAACGCCGCGGGTCAGGCAAATTCAGGAGAGGTGAGAGGAGTAGAATTTTACTACTATCCGTCAAGTAATAACGGCGAACGTTTTGCTGAAATTCTAAAAGAGAATTATAAAGACGTGTATCCCGATAAAAATAAAATTAAAACCCTGGGCACAACAACGCTTTATGAGACCCGCAGAACAACCGCTCCGTCTGTTCTTGCTGAGGTGGCATATCATGATAACGTGCAGGATGCTCAGTTTATACGCGATAACATCGATAACATAGCGAGAAGTTTTGCGAAGAGTATAGCCGAATATTTCAATGTGCCATTTGTTGAACCTAATTCTATGTAGTGCTTGAAATATGTACCAAATGATGTATAATAAAAGGTATATTAAATTTTGTGAGGGATACTATGAAAACACCTGATATAAAAATAATTGACAAAACTATTGCTAATTTAAAGCGTAATAATATGCTCGCTTTTTACTGTGAGACAAAAGAAGAGGCACTTTCTAAGGTGCTTGAGTTTATCAAGGAGGGCGACACTGTAACAAATGGTGGCTCTGAAACACTCAAAGAGGTTGGAGTCATTGAGGCTGTGAAAAACGGTAACTTCAACTATGTTGACAGAGGTATGGCTCAAAGTCAGGAAGAAGCAGAAGAGCTTATGCGAGAGGCGTACTTTGCTGACGTTTATCTCACAAGTTCAAATGCTGTTACTCAGCACGGTGAATTGTACAACGTTGATGGTAACTCGAACCGAGTTTCTGCTATATTGTATGGACCTAAGAGCGTTATCGTTGTGTGTGGTTTCAATAAAATTGTAAAGAACTTTGATGAAGCTGTGTACAGAGTAAAAACAAAAGCCGCTCCTCCTAATACAAAGCGTCTTCACACAGGAGCATACTGTGAAGCAGCAGGTGAGTGCTTGTCTTGTGGCAGTGACGGCTCGTTTATGTGTGACGGTTGTCGAGGTGACGGCAGAATCTGTTGTAACTATGTTGTGTGTGCTCAGCAGAGACATAAAGATAGAATCAAGGTTATTATCGTTGGTGAAAGTTTGGGATACTGATGCTATGAAACTATGTATGCAGTCCTCTTTGTGAGGACTGCATAAACTTATCTTGACTGGTTATTATTCTGATTTCTGTTCTGGTTGTTTGACTGGTTTCTGTTCTGATTGTTATTCTGGTTATTTGACTGGTTTCTGTTCTGATTGTTATTCTGGTTGTTTGACTGGTTTCTGTTCTGGTTGTTATTCTGGTTGCTGTTGTTCTGGTTGTTATAGTTGTTATTCATGAAAACACCTCCCTTGACGATAGCATTTGCACAAGTATGAGGAATTATTCGTATGGATAAATTTTTTGATAAAATGCGTGATTTGCTTCAAGCTGATTTTGATGACTTTCTGGAATTGATGTCACAGCCCGCGCTCAAGGGGATGCGAGTGAACACGTTGAAAGTAAAAAGTGAAGCACTTTTGCCGTTGCTTCCGTTTGATGTGAAAAAGACTCCGTTTTTTGAAGATGGATATTATATAGATGATAAGGTGCAGCATATTGGTTCGCATCCGTTTCATCACGCGGGTGCAATATATATGCAGGAACCGTCGGCAATGTCGGCTGTTTCGATGCTCGGTGTACAAAAAGGTGACAGGGTGCTTGATCTTTGTGCAGCTCCCGGTTCAAAGACAACTCAGATTGCTCAGCTTCTGGATGGGACAGGACTTTTGTGGTCGAACGAAATCGTCAGAAGCAGAGCGTCAATACTCATACAGAATCTTGAACGTTGCGGTGTTAAAAATGCTGTTGTTTCATCGAACTCGCCTGAAAATTTGTGTCCTGCACTGTGTGGGTTTTTTGACAAAATCTTAGTGGATGCTCCGTGTTCGGGTGAAGGTATGTTTCGTAAAGACGAAAACGCAAAAGCTGAGTGGAGCCAGGAGCACGTTGAATCGTGTGCTGTGCGCCAGCTTCATATTTTAAACAGCGCAAAGTTGTGTTTGCGAGCAGGTGGCGAACTTGTGTATTCGACCTGCACCTATTCTGTGGAAGAAAACGAAGGCGTTGTTCAGGAGTTTTTGAAACAGAATCCTGAATTTGAGCTTGTTGACAGTGGTGAA
>JAZSHE010000062.1:0-10778 GCA_045533085.1 Ruminococcus sp. | reverse complement strand
TTAACTGTGTTAGGAATATCATGAAGTTTTAAATCAAGGAAAATTTTGTGGCCACGTTTCTTGATTTCTTTAACAATCTGTGGACCCTCAGCATAGAAAAGCTCCATACCGATTTTTACGAAAGGTTTTCTTTCTGTGAATTTATCAAGAAAACTGAAAACAGCCTCAGCACTTGAAAAGTCACAAGCAACAATTACGTCTCTGCCCATTACTTAACTCCTCCTATAATATCTTTCAAATTATTTATATTATATTTATCCATTACCTGTGGTAATTTTTCAATAATATCTTTACATGCATAAGGATCAACAAGATTCGCTGCTCCTACCTGTACTGCAGTAGCACCAGCTAGCATCATTTCGATAACATCCTCGGCACTTGACACACCACCCATACCGATAACTGGGATATTAACAGCGTGTGCAACCTGATAAACCATTCGCAGTGCTACCGGGAAAATCGCAGGACCTGAGAAACCACCCATTTTATTGGCGATTACAGGTTTCTTTGTGCGAAGGTCAATACGCATACCAAGCATTGTATTGATTAAGCTGATAGCATCAGCACCGGCATCTTCAACAGCTTTAGCGATTGCTACGATATCTGTAACATTAGGTGAAAGCTTAACGATTACAGGTTTAGAAACAGCTTCTTTCACTGCTTTTGTAATAAGTGCGGCGTTTTCAGGGTTAGTACCAAACGCGATACCACCACCGTGAACATTAGGACAGCTGATATTGACTTCTATCCAACCAACCTGTTCTTCTTTATCAAGCATTTTGGCTGTATATACATATTCATCAACAGAAAAGCCGCCAACATTTGCCATAACTTTTTTGTCAAAGCATTCTTTGAGTTTTGGTAATTCTTCGGTTACAACCTTTTCGACACCAGGGTTCTGAAGACCTACAGCGTTAATCATACCGCTGTAACATTCAGCAATACGTGGTGTCGGGTTACCGAAACGTGGATCTTTTGTTGTTCCTTTGAACGAGAATGTTCCTAAAACATTGATGTCATAGAGGTCAGCGTATTCGTATCCATACCCAAAAGTACCACTGGCAGGAATTACAGGATTGTCAAGTTCGATTCCGCAGAGTGTTACACTTAATCTTCCCATAATATCTCCTCCTTTAACATAACAGGACCATCCTTACAGATACGTTTGTAGCCTGTCAGAGTTTTGCAAGAGCAACCCATACATGCGCCAAAACCACAACCCATACGCTCTTCAAAGCTCATCTGACCAGATGTTTCAGTAGCTTTGTATACAGCTTTGAGCATTGGTTCAGGTCCACAAGTGAAGAAATGATCATAGTTTTCGGGTAAAGCGTCTGTAACAAAACCTTTGATACCATAGCTACCATCGACAGTTGTTACTTTAACATCAGCACCAAGAGCTATGAAATCTTCTTCACAAAAAACTTCATCTTTTGTGTTGAATCCTAATACGACAGAAACATTCTTGCCTTCAGCGATAAGTGTTTTTGCAAGCATATAAAGAGGAGGCACACCAACACCACCACCAAGGAGAACAGCATTTTCCTTGCAAAGCGAAGTGTTATAGCCATTACCAAGTCCTGTAAGTACATCTAAGGTTTCACCAACCTGCAACTGTGACATCAATTCAGTACCCTGGCCTACTACTTTATATATAATGGTAACGCTCTCATTATCTCTGTCAAAAACAGAAATCGGACGTCTTAAGTACAAACCATCAAGTTTGATATTGATAAACTGACCTGAGCAGGTGATGTCTGAGACATCACCCATCAGTTTCATTTTAAATACATTTGAAGTTAATGCAGAATTTTCTGCAATTGTGAATATCCCCTGTTTCATTATCTCACCTTATTTAGAATCAATAGTTGAAACTTTGATTGTGATTTCCTCAAGAACATCAAGAAGAATTTTAACTGTATCAAGCGAAGTGTAAAGAGCTACACCATTTTCAACAGCACAACGTCTGATTACAGAACCATCGTCGTTGTGATTTCCGCTCATTACAGCTCTTGTGTTGATAACACAGCTTACATAACCAGCACGGATTGAATCAAGAATCTCGTCGCAACCCTCAGAAATTTTGCCTCTGATCTTTGTGCGGATGCCGTTGTTCTTGAGGAATGTAGCAGTACCAATTGTAGCTTCGATATTAAAACCAATATCATAGAAACGACGAATGAGTGGTAAAGCCTCTTCTTTATCTTCATCAGCAAGAGTAACTAAAACTGTACCATAGTTCTGGATGTTAATACCGCCAGCGATAAGAGCTTTGCACATAGCACGGTGGAGTTTGTCATCGTAACCGATAGCTTCACCAGTTGACTTCATCTCTGGAGAAAGATAAGCATCAAGACCTTTAATTTTGTTGAATGAGAATACAGGAACCTTTACATAGTAGCGATCTTTTTCCTGTGGATACAGATCGAATATACCCAGTTCTTTAAGGCTCATGCCGAGGATAACCTCTGTTGCGATATCAGCGAGTGAATATCCTGTTGCCTTTGAAAGGAAAGGAACAGTACGAGAAGAACGTGGGTTAACCTCTATGATATATACATCATCGTTTTCGTCAACGATGAACTGGATGTTGTAAAGACCCTTGATGCCGATACCTAAACCGAGCATCTTGGTATATCGAAGGATTGTGCCTTTGACTTTATCAGAAATGCTGTAGGTTGGGTATACGCTGATTGAGTCACCGCTGTGGATACCAGTACGCTCAACGAGTTCCATGATACCAGGAACAAATACATCTCTGCCGTCGCAGATAGCGTCAACCTCAACCTCTTTACCCTGGAGGTATTTATCAACCAGAACCGGCTTGTCCTCGTCGATTTCTACAGCTGTCTTAAGGTATTGTCTGAGCTGTTCGTCGTTAGCAACAATCTGCATTGCACGTCCACCGAGTACGAAACTTGGACGAACGAGCACAGGGTAACCAATCTGTGCAGCTGCGTTAATACCATCTTCGATGTTTGTTACAGCTACACCCTGTGGCTGAGGGATGTTGAGTTCTTTAAGAATTTTCTCAAATGAACCTCTATCCTCTGCTCTGTCGATAGCCTCACAATCGGTACCGATAATCTTAACACCTCTCTTCATAAGTGGGTCGGCAAGATTGATAGCTGTCTGACCACCGAGAGAAACGATAACACCCTCAGGCTTCTCAAACTCGATGATATTCATAACATCTTCAGGAGTGAGTGGCTCGAAGTAGAGTTTATCGGCTGTTGTATAGTCTGTTGAAACTGTTTCAGGGTTGTTGTTGATAATGATAGCTTCATAACCTGAGCGCTTAATTGTTGTAACAGCATGTACAGTTGAATAGTCAAACTCAACACCCTGACCGATACGGATAGGACCAGCACCGAGAACAACAATCTTTTTCTTTTCTGTAAGGATTGAAGCATTATCACCTGTGTATGATGAATAGAAGTATGGGATATATGCATTTGTATGGCATGTATCAACCATTCTGAATGCTGGGAACATATTGTTCTCTTTTCTTAAGTTATATACATCAAGCTCGTTGCAATTCCAGAGCATTGCGATGAACTTGTCACCAAAACCCATGCACTTAGCTGCACGTAACATTTCGATATCGTTAACGTTTTCTTTGAGCTTGTTTTCCATTTCAACGATATTCTTGAACGCTTCAATGAAATAAGGTGTGATTTTTGTAACATCGTGAATTGCATCTATTGATTCGCCTCTTCTTAAGAGTTCGCAAACAGCAAAGATGTTATCATCCTTGAACTCTTTGATGTATGAATAAAGCTCTTCGTTTGTCTTTTCAGAGAACTTAGCCATATAGAAGTGGCAGACACCTGTCTCAAGCGAACGAACAGATTTGAGTAAGCATTCTTCAAGGTTAGAGCCGATACCCATAACCTCACCAGTTGCTTTCATCTGTGTATCAAGAGTGTTGTTAGCTGTAGTGAATTTATCGAATGGGAATCTTGGAAGCTTTGCAACAATGTAATCGAGTCTTGGTTCAAAAGAAGCATTTGTGTTAGCGATTTCGATATCACGAAGTGCCATACCCATTGCAATTTTTGCTGTAACTCTTGCGATAGGATAACCTGAAGCTTTTGAAGCAAGAGCTGACGAACGAGAAACTCGTGGGTTAACCTCGATGAGGAAGTATTCACTTGAATGTGGATTCAAAGCAAACTGAACATTACATCCACCCTCGATTTTGAGCTCACGAATAATTTTGATAGCGCTATCGTTGAGCATTTTTAAATCGTGATCGTTAAGAGTGAGGATTGGAGCAACAACCATTGAGTCACCAGTGTGAACACCTACTGGGTCGATGTTTTCCATACCGCAGATTGTGATTGCTGTATCTTCAGAGTCGCGCATTACTCCGAACTCGATTTCTTTGTATCCCTTTACGCTCTTTTCAATAAGAACCTGATGTACAGGAGAAAGCTTGAAAGCGTTAAGACCGATGCTTTCGAGTTCCTGCTCGTTATAAGCAAAACCGCCACCTGTACCACCGAGTGTGAAAGCAGGACGAAGAACTACAGGATAGCCGATGCGCTCAGCTGCAGCCTTAGCCTCTTCAATGTTGTAAGTGATTTCTGATGGAATTACCGGCTCACCGATAGATTCGCAAAGCTGTTTGAATAAATCACGGTCCTCAGCACGCTCGATACTCTCAGAACTTGTACCGAGAAGTTCAACACCACACTCTTTGAGTACACCTTTCTTCTCAAGTTGCATAGCAAGATTGAGGCCAGTCTGTCCACCGATACCAGGAACGATTGCGTCAGGTCTTTCGTGACGGAGGATTTTTGCAACATACTCAAGTGTGAGTGGTTCCATATAAACCTTGTCTGCTATTGTAGTGTCTGTCATAATTGTAGCAGGGTTAGAGTTAACTAAAACTACCTCGTATCCCTCTTCCTTGAGTGCAAGACAAGCCTGTGTGCCTGCGTAATCGAACTCAGCTGCCTGACCGATAACGATTGGACCTGAGCCGATAATCAATACCTTCTTAATGTCTGTTCTCTTTGCCATAATTGTTCTCCTAACTAGCCATTACTGGCGAAAATTTATACGAAAAGGTTTATCCTTTATATACGATTTTACCATTGTGGATTGTAGCAACGCATCTGCCGTAGAGTTCTTTGCCTTCAAACGGTGTTGCTCTGCCCTGAGATAAAAATTCATCAGGGTCCACAATAAATTTTTCACTGAGATCCCATACTGTGAAATCGCAATCTGATTCTATATTGAATCTCGATCTTGGATTATAACTTAAAAGTTCAACAGCTTTTTCGATAGAGATAATCCCCGTTTTGATGAGATGTGTATAAATGACAGGGAAAGCTGTTTCGAGTCCGACAATTCCAAAAGCACTCTTTTCAAGCCCTTTGGATTTTTCTTCTGCCGAATGCGGTGCGTGGTCAGTAGCAATCATATCAATCGTACCATCAATGATACCTTCGATAAGAGCAAGCTTGTCCTGCATACCTCTCAGTGGCGGATTCATTTTGAATTTACCATCTTCCAGCAAATCGTTTTCATCAAACACAAGATAATGAGGAGCTGTTTCACAGGTGATATCCACTCCCCTTTGCTTTGCTTTCCTGATGATATCGACACTCTCTTTTGTAGATATGTGACAGACGTGATACGGACAACCAATATCCTGTGATAATTTTATGTCACGAGCTATCTGTTCGTATTCGCTAGCTGAACAGATTCCTCTGTGATTATGTTTCTTTGCGTAAACACCATCGTGGATATATCCACCTTTTAGCAAAGCATTTACTTCGCAGTGAGCGACAATCATTTTGTTGAGTTTTTTCGCTTTAATCATCGCTTCTCTCATCATATCATCCGACTGGACTCCTCTTCCGTCATCAGAAAAAGCGATGATATCGTCAGCGATATCTTCCATATCTGATAGTTTTTCACCCATCTGACCGACAGTAATCGAGCCGTAAGGGTAAACATCAATAACAGCATCTTTGTTGATAATATCAAGTTGTAATTTCAGATGCTCTTTACTGTCAGGGACAGGATTAAGGTTTGGCATGGTACAAACTAAGGTGTAACCACCGCGCGCCGCACTAAGCGAACCTGACTTTATGGTTTCTTTATAAGAAAATCCCGGCTCACGAAAATGCACGTGCACATCGCAAAAGCCGGGTAAAATTGTGAAATTAGAATTATTAAATTCGGCAAAAGCACCGCTATCTGACAGGCGAGCGTGCATGTCAGATACGAAAGAGGAACTACCGATAATGTTAGCTTTGATTAAGTTTGACATAAATATTCCTCCTGTAAAATAAAAAGCCTTACACTTACGGTAAGGCTCAGGACACACAAAAACACAGCACCCTTGTGCTGAGTATCATATTCACTAAATCTTACCGATCTCTCTGTATCGCTTTAAAGATTTTCTTAATTATACCACTCATATATGTTAGTGTCAACAAAATCAACGTGTTTTTTATTTGTTTCGTGCCTTTTCACCAAAACTAATAAATTATAAATATGACAATGACAAACATTGTGAAAACTAACAATAGTATAATTCTATTGAGAAAATTAAAGCCACAAAAATTAAGTATTATATATTATATGTAATTATAATACCTTTATTAATGCATCTACATCGGCATCGGTAGTAGCCCAGCTTGACGCAAAACGTACAACGACACGGTTATCCGGTAATCGTTCCCAGAATCCAACGCTGACAACTCTTTTGAGTTTTTCATATTCTTCACAAGTAAGAGTAACAAAAATCTGATTTGTCACGGTTTCTATGTAAAACTCGTAGCCTTTGCGTAAAAAAGCCTTTCTCATTCTGTCAGCCATATCTATCGCGTTTTTACTGATTTTAAAATACAAGTCATCAGTAAACAATGTATCGAATTGTACACCGAGCAATCTACCCTTTGCTAATAGCGCACCATGTTGCTTTATACGGGTAAAAAAGTGTGATGGTGTGTTTCCTCTGGTAAAGACTACAGCTTCTCCGCACAACGCACCAACTTTTGTACCACCAATATAAAAAGCATCACAGTATTCAACGATATCCTTGAGCGTAACATCGCTTGAGGTGCTCATAAGTGCATAACCTAAACGGGCTCCATCAAGATATAATTTTAACGAATACTGTTTACATATTTCAGAGATTTGCATCAGTTCACTCTTTGAATATAAAGTCCCATATTCAGTAGGATGAGATATATATACAGCTCCAGGAATAACACAATGCTCATAATTCTCATCAGAGAAAAGATTATCAAGATAACCATTTAATTTTTCAGGTTCAATTTTACCAAGGTTATTAGGCAAAGTGAGAACTTTGTGACCTGTGAACTCGATTGCTCCTGCTTCGTGCGTATTGATATGTCCCGAATTAGCACAAATCACACCTTGAAATGGTTCAAGTATTGTGTCTAAAACTATCTGGTTTGTCTGAGTACCACCATTAAGCAGAAACACTTCACAGTTTTCACCACATAATTTTTTAATCTTAGCTTTTGCGCTATCGCAATACTTATCTAAACCATAACCCGTCAACGCTTCCATATTGGTTTTTATAAGATTGTTTAATATTTCAGGGTGTGCACCCTGTATATAATCGCTTTCAAATGACAGCATAATAACACCTCTATTTCAATATGTTAACATTATATTGTATATATCTCACAAATGCAATTAACTTATAAAATTTATAAGAAATTGTCATTGACTTTACCAAGCTAAAGTGCTATTATAGTAAAACATTGAATTTGTGAGGTAATAATTATGAAATACCGTTGTGAGTCTGTTGACAGACTATTTGAAGCAATACTCAATCTCGAATCTATTGAGGAATGTTACGAATTTTTCGATGATATCTGCACTATCAAAGAGATTCAGGATATGACACAAAGAATGGATACAGCTATCCTGCTTGCACAGGGATACAGTTACCAGAAAATTACTGAAAAAGTAGATGTAAGCACTGCCACTATCGGCCGTGTAAGCAAATGTCTTCATTATGGCAGCGGTGGCTATCGTAAAGCGATTGACAGACTCAACAACTTGGAGGATAAATCATGAACACCAAAGAAATGATATTAAGTTTTAATGAAAAGGTAATCTTTGAACTTCGTTCACTTTACTCTAAATACGGATACTCACATTATAATATGAGTAAATTCGAAGAATATGACCTTTACGCAAGAAATAAAGACTTCCTGATTTCGGATAGCATCATTACCTTTACCGATACAAATGGTAAACTTATGGCGTTAAAGCCTGACGTAACACTTTCGATAATCAAAAACTCAAAGGACGAGCCAGATTCTTTACAAAAAGTTTATTATAACGAGAATGTATATCGAATCGCCAAAGGCACAAACACATTCAAAGAGATTATGCAGATAGGTCTCGAGTGCGTAGGTAATATTGACAATTACTCAATCTGCGAGGTCCTCTCTCTCGCATGTAAAAGTCTGAAATCCATTTCTGATAATTGCGTTTTAGATATATCTCACCTCGGAGTTATTACTTCTGTTTTTGATGCTTTTGAGATTCCATCATACGCTAAAAAAGAAATGCTGAAATTCATCAGCGAAAAGAATGTACATGAGCTTAACGCTCTGTGCAACGAACTTGAACTTAGCGAAGAAAAAATCAAGATTTTAAAAGCTCTTATCACAACAAGCGGTAAGCCTGAAGTTGTATTACCACAGCTTAATACTATGCTTGAAAATATTATCGACACAGCAGTTATCACTGAATTGCAGGAGATTTTATCAGCGCTTGATGATGATATCAAAAGTATTGTTAACATTGATTTTTCAGTTGTTTCTGATACTCATTTCTACAATACTATTGTTTTCAAGGGCTTTATAGAAGGTGTTCCTACAAGTGTCCTTTCCGGTGGTCAGTACGATAAATTACTGCAGAAGATGAAGCGTAAATCAGGTGCACTTGGCTTCGCTGTTTATCTTGATGTGCTCGACAGATTAGCTTTGTCTTCAAACGACTATGATGTTGATATTGTACTTACTTACGATGATAACAGCTCACTATCAGAAATCAATGATAAGGTCAAAAGCTTATCACAAAATGGTGAAACTGTATTTGCGTGCAAAGTTGTTCCGAGTGACCTTAAATATAAAAAGCTGATTAACATTAAGGATTGAGAGGTGGATATTATGAAGACTATGCTTAACGTCGCTTTGCCAAAAGGAAGGCTGGGCGAAAAGGTTTACAATATGTTTGAAAAAGCGGGATTTGAATGTCCGTCTATCAAAGAAAATAATCGTAAGTTAATTTTTGAAAACGAAGAAGTCGGCGTCAGATACTTCTGGGTTAAGCCATCTGACGTTGCCATCTACGTGGAACGTGGTGCAGCTGATATTGGTGTTGCCGGAAAAGATATTTTGCTCGAATACACTCCTGAGGTATACGAACTGCTCGATTTAGATATCGGCAAATGCAGAATGGCTGTTGCAGCAAAGAAAGAATTCAGGGATGATAAACAGCGCACACTACGTGTAGCAACTAAATTCTCACGAATCGCTCAGCAGTACTATCTTTCAAAAGGCAGAGATATTGATATTATCCATTTGAATGGCTCAATCGAAATCGCACCGATTCTTGGACTTTCTGATGTAATTGTCGATATCGTTGAAACAGGCACCACACTTAAAGAAAATAATCTTGAAGTAAAGGAAACTATTGTTCCGATCAGTGCCAGACTTATAAGTAATAAAACAAGTTATAAATTCAAATCTGAGCTGATTGATAAAATTGTCAGTGAAATTTCAGCGCAGATGGAGGCAAAAAATGATTAAGATATTAAGATACAATGAAGTTGATAATAACGAGATTTTTAGCAGAGCTGAAAATACGGTTAATGTAGAAGAAATTGTCGCTGACATTATCAACAACGTCAAAGTTAACGGTGACAAAGCCTTGTACGAATACTGCGAAAAATTCGATAAAGCTAAGCTTGATTCACTCTTAGTCAGCGAAGAAGAAATCGCTGAAGCAATCACTCTGGTTGAACCTGAGTTTATTGAAATTCTCGAAAAAGCAGCTGCTAATATCAGTAAATTCCACGAAAAGCAAGTCAGAAACAGCTTTATCATTAACGATGAAAACGGCATTGTTATCGGTCAGAAAGTTATCCCTGTTGACAGAGCCGGACTTTATGTACCTGGTGGCACAGCCGCATATCCTTCAACTGTGCTTATGGATTCAATCCCTGCTAAAATCGCTGGTTGTAAAGAAGTCGTTATGGTGACTCCTCCTTCCAGCGACGGAAAGGTTAATCCAGTAATTCTTGCTGCTGCAAAAGTTGCAGGTATTGATAAAATTTTCAAAATCGGAGGTGCACAGGCTGTTGCAGCTTTAGCTTATGGAACAGAGAGTGTGCCAAAGGTTGATAAAATCGTCGGCCCGGGCAACGCGTTTGTCGCTGAAGCTAAAAAACAGGTTTATGGTATTGTTTCAATTGATATGATTGCCGGTCCAAGCGAGATTCTTATCGTTGCTGACGGTAAATCTAACCCAAAACACATAGCCGCTGACTTATTATCTCAGGCTGAGCACGATAAGCTTGCAAGCGCAGTACTTGTAACCGACTCAATGGAGCTCGCTACTGAAGTGCAGAAAGAACTTGAAGTGCAGATTCCGCTTCTTTTAAGAAGTGAAATTGCCCGCGTTTCTATTGATAATAACGGCAAAATCATCGTAGCGGACGACCTTATGAAAGCCATTGAAATTTCTAACGAAATAGCTCCTGAACACCT
>JAZSHE010000050.1:0-6977 GCA_045533085.1 Ruminococcus sp. | reverse complement strand
CTGTATTTTTTAGCGATAGTAGCAGCGCAGTTGAGGTCTTCAACAACTACTATTTTACCCAAAAGCGACGATTTGATATTATCATACTTTTTATCACAGGAACAAAGCTCTGACGCAATTCCTATGTATCCGTAGCAATCCTCAAGACCTTTTTCTTCAAGAGTTCTACCCTTGATTGTAGTAATTGGCAGGAAAGTAGCACGACCGGCATCGAGTTGTTTGAGCATTCTGATAGCACGTTTAGCATCCTCGTCAGTAAGAGTAACAATGTTCTGCATCTTACTGCCTAACGCTACTTCCATAGCTGTATTATACTGCGAAGGTACTTTAAAAAGCTGAGATACAGGACCACAAATACCGGAAACTGTACCCTTCTTTGCCTCTCTCATAACAACTTTTACGCTATTATAAAAACCTTCGTAATTAGCTGATAAATCCTCAAGAATCCTCGCTTTTCTGGATTTTTCCTGAGCATCAAGCATCAGATTATCTGCTGCTGTTTTCATTTCTTCACGCTTTTTAGAACGTGAAGAAAGCTTGATTTCTAATCCCTTAATACTGTTGTTGAGGGCGTCAACTTTAGCCGCGCACTCCTTAACCATAGTATCGTAATCGCTGAGCATCTCGTTCAGATCCGAAAGCTGAGTCTTCTTTGTAGCAACACTTTCTCTCAGATTAGATATTCTTGATTCAAGCTCAAGTATGGTGGATGCACAAGTCATATCGGTTACTCGTGCATCAGCAGATTTTGCTGACAGCATAGCAACCTTTGTTGTTAACTGCTGTAACTGTTCATTACTTCTGCTTGAATCTGTATTAGCATTATTCAAATCATCGGCAGTCTGATCATACTCTTTTTGTAATTTTGCAATCTCAGATTCGAGTGCTTTGATTTCATTTTCTTTGTTTTCGATATCCTGCTTAATATCAATATGTGATGTGCGGGCTTTTTCAATTTCGCCCTTGATTCTGTTAATATTTTCATTGTTATGTAAAATATCATTCTCAGCTACAGAAACACTGGATTTGTGGAAACTGATTTCTCCCTCACTTTTAGTAATTTCCTGTCTGATTTCTTCGATTTTACTTAACAGAGAACCGTTTTTAAGGTATATTTCTTCTGTTTCATGTGCAATACGATCAAGCTCTTGTTCAGCATCTTCGTACTGGCTTTTTGCAACAGAAATCTTGTCCTCGTGATCCTTGAGTACTGCGGATGATCTGTCTAATGTGTCAAGCCACAACGCAATTTCTAGTCCACGCTTTTCACCGCTGTATTCAAGAAAAGCCTGAGCTTTCTTTGACTGAGTTTCGAGCGGTCCGATACGATCATCAAGTTCAGTAACAATATCGCGAAGTCTGACGAGATTATCTTCTGTATGAACAAGCTTTCTCTCAGCTTCGTTCTTTCTGTATCTATAACGGGAGATACCGGCAGCTTCTTCAAAAATCTCGCGTCTGTCTTCACTTTTTGAAGCAACAATAGAGTCGATTTTACCCTGACTTATCATCGAATAACCATCTCTGCCAAGTCCGGTATCCATAAACAGTTCGTGGATATCCTTGAGTCTGACCGACGCTTTGTTAATAAGGTATTCACTGTCACCACTTCGATAGTATCTTCTGGTAACAGCAACCTCATCGCCGTTAAATGGCAGAACTCTGTCTTTGTTATCAATAGTAAGAGTTACCTCAGCGTAGCCCTGTCTTTTTCTGGTGTCAGTACCATTGAATACAACGTCTTCCATCTTGGAACAACGTAGTGACTTTGGTGCCTGTTCACCCAGAACCCAGCGAATAGCGTCACTGATATTACTTTTACCTGAGCCGTTAGGTCCGACAACAGAAGTAATACCTTTGTCAAAGGTTAATTTAGTTTTATCGGGAAAGGTTTTGAATCCCTGTAGCTCAAGTGATTTTAAGAGCATAGTTTACCCCTCATTTTTCCAAAGCAACATCCATATATGCAACGTCGTCGCTCTGCACAATCTTTACTTTATATCCTAACTCATTAAGTCTAATAATATTAGACCTTTTATTTCCTATCATTTTAGAAACACACGACGGAGATACAAGCAACGTATATTCTTTGTCGGTGTTATTTATCTGAAGTAATTTCAATGCTTTTTTCAGCATTATTCTGCTTTCGCAAAGTTCTCTGAAAGCAGGATGGTACGCACCCGCTATCATATTTTGTTCAAGGCTTTCGCTGTGATGAAGTCCGAGTCTGATTACCGACACTCCATTGTCAACAAACAGACTCAACAAATCAGCACACAAACCAATGGTTTCTTCAAAAGAATACGGCTGGTACTCACCGCTTTGATACAACTTTTCAAGATATGTATCTTTCATTATAACAGTCGGATATATACGCACAGTATCAGGCTTCAGCGAAATAAAACGCAACGCTGTGTAAATATCTTTAGGAACAGAAGAACCATATAATCCAGTCATCATCTGAAGTCCTACGGAAATATCGTACGATTTAATCATAGCAACCGCTTTTTCAACACAAATCGAATTATGCCCTCTGTTGTTTAATGTCAGTACAGCATCATCCATAGATTGTGCACCAAGTTCTATTGCGGTTACCTTGTACTTTTTCAGCAAAGTGAGTATCTCATCATCGATACAATCAGGGCGCGTAGATATCCTGATGCCTTTAAATCTATCAATATATGGAGTTGTAGCATCAAGAAGTGATATCATATACTCTCTGTCGATAGCAGTAAAACTGCCACCAAAGAAAGCGATTTCAGCATTAAACGTGTTTTCCTTTAACGATTCAATGCTCAGCTTTATAGCAGACTCAACATCCTTGCCGGTCGGCTGATACACCTGACCAACTATGTTTTTCTGGTTACAAAAACTACACTGGTGTGGGCAACCATTATGAGGCACAAAAATTGCTACGTTTGAGTGTTTAATATCCCATCAACTCCAAAGCTTCACGAGCAGCCTGCTGTTCAGCCTCTTTTTTACTTTTGCCACCACCGCGGCCAATCACATTACTATTGAGATGAACCTCAACCTTAAAATGCTTATCGTGATCTGGTCCGCTTGAGCTAACTAGAATATATTCAAGTATTTCTCCTGGGTTTTTCTGGATTATCTCCTGAAGTGCAGTTTTATAATCCTTGAAGGAGTTATTTTTGCGTTGTTCAATCTCTGGGATAACAAAACGCAGAATATGCTTTCTGGCAGGTTCTATACCGCCATCAAGATATATTGCAGCGATAACAGCCTCAAAAGCGTCAGCCAGTATAGACGCTCTTTTACTACCACCGCTTCTTCTCTCTCCGTGGCTAAGTAAAAGATGTTCGCCAAGTTCGAGCTCCTTTGCAAATTTATGCAGACTCTTTTCACAAACTAAAGAAGCTCTGAGTTTTGTCAGCTCTCCCTCAGGCAATTTCGGACAATTAGCAAAAATATAATCCGAAACAACTATTGAAAGTACAGCATCCCCCAAAAACTCAAGTCTTTCGTTACACTTCAGTTTTCTGTGCTGTTCGTTAGCGTAAGAAGAGTGTGTAAGTGCTTCTTTTAGCAAATCAACATTATTAAATTTATATGATATTTTTTTCTGAAGTTCATCCATCGGATGTCATTCTCCCTCGTTATACTCTTTGAGTGCAGAAGAAATCGCTTCTACAACGTTGTTTTCAACATACTCTTTAGTAAGTCTGATAGCACTTTTGAAAGTTTTTGCATTAGCACTGCCGTGAGCTTTAAAAACAGGTTTAGCACAACCAATAATCGGTGCACCACCAAACTCATTATAATCGATAGATTTTTTCATTTCCTTAAGTTCAGAATAAACCATCGCGGCAGCAAGCTTGGTTTTCAGATTTTTGCCAAACACGCCTTTAAGCTTTGACATCAAAGCACCTGCAACACCCTCGTATGTTTTAAGGATTAGATTTCCTGTAAAGCCATCTGCAACACAAACTTCACAACCGCCAACAGGAACATCTCGACCTTCGATATTACCGATGAAATTAAGCTTTGGATTTTCGAGCAGTTCATATGTTTTGTGCTGAAGCTCTCCGCCCTTGTGTGGCTCGGTACCGACGTTAGCAAGACCAACTCTAGGGTTTTCGATACCCATTACTTTGTTCATATAAATCGAGCCCATCACAGCAAACTGCTGTAACATCTGTGGTTTACATTCTACATTAGCACCACAATCGATAAGCATCATACTTCCCTCAAGTGTCGGAATAACAGGAGCAAAACCAGGTCTTTTGATACCTTTGATACGCTTAACGATTAAAGTCGCACCAACACAAACAGCGCCACTGTTACCGGCTGATACAAAAGCATCACCCAGACCATCGTGAAGCATTTTGAGACCAACGGCCATTGAACTATCTTTTTTAGATTTGACAACCTCTGTGCCCGCTTCGTCCTGAGAAATAACAGAATCAGCATGGACAATTTCAACTGAGTCAAGATTAATCTCATTTTCTTTAGCAACGTTACGGATTATTTCCTCGTTACCAACGAGAATAATATCTACACCGTACTCATCTTTCGCCATTACGGAGCCTTTGATTATCTCTAATGGTGCATTATCCCCACCAAAAGCATCTACTATGATTTTCATATTTATCTCCTCATAAACCCTTATCACTAATAAAAATATCTAAACTATCAAGCGCACGCTGTGCATAAGCTGCACCTCTGAGCGCTTTATCTCTAGGTCTGTCAACAAGAGCAGGCAACACACCGAAGTTAGCTCCCATTGGCTGAAAATCTTTCACAGATTCATCACTTATGTATCTGCAAAGAGAACCAATCATTGTGTATTCAGGTAAAACGATAGTCTCTTTGCCACCTAATCTTAAATAAGCGTTAATCCCAGCCATAAGTCCTGAGGACGCTGATTCCATATAACCTTCGACACCTGTAATCTGTCCTGCAAAAAAGATATTTCTGTTCTTTCTGACAGAAAAATCAGAACAAAGAAGTCTTGGCGAATCGATAAAAGTATTTCTGTGCATAACGCCGTAACGATGGTATTCAGCGTTTTTAAGTGCTGGAATCAAACCAAAAACCCTCTTTTGCTCAGCAAATTTGAGATTAGTCTGGAATCCAACAAGGTTGTACATTTCACCGCTAGAAGTTTCTTTTCGAAGCTGTAAAACAGCCCACGGACGATGTCCTGTTCTTGGATCTCTAAGACCAACAGGCTTCATCGGACCAAAGCGGATTGTATCAACTCCACGCTGCGCAAGAACCTCAATAGGCATACATCCTTCATAAACCTTTGGGTCTCTGACGTCAAAATCGTGCACAGGTGCACGTTCAGCGTTAATAAGTGCCTCGTAGAAAATCTCGTACTCTTCCTTGTTAAGAGGGCAGTTGAGATAATCATCCGAGTCCCCCTTGCCGTATCTTGACTCAAAAAACGCACACTCCATATCGACACTTTCAGCGCTGACAATCGGAGCTGCTGCATCATAAAAAGAAAGATGCTCTCCAAAAATATCAGCAATATGTGAGGATAACGTGTCAGATGTAAGCGGTCCTGTCGCAACAATTGATACACCATCTTCAGGTATAGAAGTAACTTCCTCGCTGATAAATTCGATATTCGGATTATTTTTGATAGAATCTGTTACAAGAGTCGAAAACTGTTCTCTGTCAACAGCCAACGCACCACCGGCAGGGACTGCACACTGATCAGCGCATCTGACAAGCAGAGAATCTAGTCTTCTCATTTCTTCTTTTAACAAGCCTGCCGCAGACTCAACTCTTCTTGCTTTTAAAGAGTTTGAACATACAAGCTCAGCAAGTTTATCGTTGCTGTGTGCAGGTGTTTTTTTGTGCGGCTTCATATCATAAAGCTTAACTTTAATACCGCGTTTCGCTAATTGATAAGCAGCCTCGCAACCTGCGAGTCCTGCTCCAAAGACGTTAACAGTCATTATTTTTTATAGCCACAACCTTCTCTTTGACAGAAAAGTGAAGCTTTTTTACCTTTCTTCTTGAAGAGAATATCACCACACTGTGGACATTTTTCGGATACAGGCTCATACCATGACACAAAATCACAGGTTGGATAGTTACTGCATCCGTAGAACACTTTACCTTTCTTTGTGCGCTTGATAATTACGTTACCACCGCACTTAGGACAAGTAGCGCCTGACTCTTCAACATATTTTTTTACATTTTTACATTCAGGATAACCTGGACAAGCGATAAACTTTCCGTAACGGCCAACCTTGACTACCATCTTTTTGCCGCAATATTCGCAGACAATGTCGGTTTCGTCTTCTTTGAGCTGAAGTTTTACGCCAGCCATCTCTGTTTTTGCTTTCTTCAATGTTTTATCAAAATCAGCGTAGAACTGGTCGAGAAGCTTAACCCATTCAACATCTCCGTTTTCAACAGTATCGAGATCCTGCTCCATCTGAGCTGTAAACTTAACATTTACAATCTTAGGGAAACGGTCTTTCATGAGCTGAGCTAATGTTTCACCAAGCTCGGATGGAATAAGCATTTTGTTCTCGCGCTTTACATACTCTCTGCTTGTTATTGTAGAAATTGTAGCAGCGTAAGTAGAAGGGCGTCCGATACCATATTCCTCCATCGCTTTGATAAGTGATGCTTCAGTAAATCTTGCAGGTGGCTGAGTGAAGTGCTGATTCTCAACGAGATCTTTAACCTTACAGCTTGTTCCGTTTTCAAGTGGTGGTAGCTGTGTCTCTTTCTCCTGCTCTTCGTCTTTACCTTCTGTATACAACTTTGTGAAACCATCAAAATCAACTTTGTATCCTGATGCTTTGAACACATAGCCGTTTGCTGTAATATCAGCCTGAGTTGTTTTCTGGATACAATCAGCCATCTGAGAAGCCATAAAACGCTCCCAGATCAGCTTGTAAAGCTTGAACTGATCAGTTGAAAGGCTGGATTTAATTGATAATGGTGATAAAGAAGGTGTTGAAGGTCTGATGGCTTCGTGACCATCC
>JAZSHE010000067.1:0-3032 GCA_045533085.1 Ruminococcus sp. | reverse complement strand
ACTGTTATTCTTACAACCCACGACCTTGCTGACATAGAGATGTTGTGTAATCGTATTGTTATGATTGATAAGGGTAAGAAGGTATTTGATGGACAGATTTCTGATTTAAAACGCGAGTTTGGTCAGATGCGCGACCTTTGTTTTGAGCTTAATCACTGTGATGATATTTCAAAACTCAGCTATATCGAAGACCTCAAACTCAAAGACGGCGATGTCGAGATAAATAACGAGGGCGGAGCGGTTTCTGTTCGTTTCAATAGCGATGCGGTTTCGGTTGAAAATATGCTTTCGTACACCTTGTCAAAGGTTCATGTCAAGGATATCAACCTTAAAGACGCTGATATCGAAGAAATTATCCGTAGAATGTACAGACAGGAAGTGAGTGTAGATGAAGTTTAAAAAGTTTATGCGCACTTATCGTCCTTTTACAAGAGCGGGTATGCTCGAATCTGTTGCGTACAGAGCGAACTTTTTCTGCTTCCTTATTGGTGAAATTATGTCTTGCTTCATAATGTACTTTGTGTGGAAGGCAGTTTTTGCTAGTAGTAATGGTGAGACTTTCATGGGTTTTACGATGGAAGATATGGTTGTGTATTTGTTCATAACATTTCTGACAGGCTATCTCACATATTCTGATGGAACTTATGCAATAGCTACGGAAATCAGGGACGGTTCGATAGCGATGCGAATGATAAAGCCGTGTTCTTTTGATATGTGCTTTTTGTTTCAGGAGCTTGGACACAAGATTATAAACGTTTTGTTTATTTTTGCTCCACTTGTTATTGGTGTCGAGGCTTACCGCTGGGTTATAACCGGAGCTTGTCAGTTCGAGATAAAATATTTTCTTCTCTATGTTGTCAGTCTTGCACTTGCATATATGATATCGTTCTATTTTAATGTGAGCTATGGTTTTATGGCATTCTATCTGAAGAATCTGTGGGGCGCGGATATTCTCAAGGAGTGTATCATAAACTTCCTTTCAGGTGCTACCATTCCGCTTGCGTTTATGCCACAGGCATTAGCTGAAATTCTTGGTTTTCTGCCATTTTCTTCGTTGTCATACACACCGGTTATGATTTATATGGGGATGTATTCCTGGCGGGAAATTGCGTTTAAAATGTTTATGCAGGTGTTCTGGTTACTCGTTATGATTCTGGTTTCTAAAGTAATATGGAACAACGCTGTAAAGCGTCTTTGTTCACAAGGAGGTTGAGGTATGAAAAGAATGCTGAGACTTCATCGGATATTTGTTGCCCAGTATATGAAGAATCTTATGGAATATAAGGTTGACTTTCTGACAGGAGCGATAAGTTTTCTGTTTGGCCAGATTGTCCAGATTGCTACTTTGGGGATTATTTTCAGTCAGATTCCGAATCTTGTTGGATGGGAATTCAATGAGATTTTGTTTATCTACGGATTTTCACTTATCCCAAAGGGGTTGGACCATCTTTTGTTTGACAATCTGTGGAGTGTTGGGTATTTCATTGTGCGCAAAGGTGATTTTGATAAATATCTCACCAGACCGATTAACAGTTTGTTTTATGTTATAGCTGAGAAGTTCTGTGTGGATGCCTTTGGTGAGCTGCTCATTGGTCTTGTGTTGATGGTTTACAGTATGATTCAGCTCAAACTCACAATCACATGGTATATGATTCCACTGTTTATAGTAGCAGTTGTGTTTGCGACACTTATATATACCTCTATAAAGATAGCAACTTCGGCTATTGCGTTCTGGACAAAAGCTTCGGGTCATATTACACATATGTTCTATATGACAAATGATTTTTCTAAATATCCGACAACGATATACAACAAGTTTGTCCGTACGGTTATTACATATATATTGCCGTTTGCTTTTACGGCGTTCTATCCTGCGAGCTTTTTCCTTACAGGAGAAAATCCGCTGTTTTGTATTGGTGGTACAATCGTAGCGTCGGTAGTGCTGTTCACCTTGTCTGTGATTATCTGGAATGCAGGTATAAAAGCGTATGAATCAGCAGGTAGCTGATTTTGGGAGAAGATTATGAACAATCCTTTTTTGTCGTATCTTGATGATAATAAAACTCAATATCTGACACCATTGTGTTCGCTCAACAAAGCGGTACTTCAGAAACTTCCTCTTTACGGGATTGATGATTCGATTGAAGGTAAGAATTTCAGGGAGATTTTTTCGACAGCGCTAGTTGTTGAAGAGATAAAAGCAGTATCGAAGGACTACGGTATCGATGTGTCTTCGTATGAAGATTATATGCTTCCAAGACTTCTTGACGAAGCCTTGGTGAGTCAGGATGTCAGGTTCAGCAGTATGGCTAATCGTGTTGCATCTAAATTCGGTGATCGTCTGGGTCTTTTGTTGCTTGCGCTGAAAAAGGGTGAAAAGGAAAATCGAGATGTTCGTCCTGACTGGGATGAGCGTCATTGGCAGTATCTTCGAGAACTCGATACCGTTATTTTTGTCGGAGGGTTGGCTAGCTCAATGCTTGGAAGAAGATTCAAAGAGTGTATCCAACACATCTTTGATGTGGCGGGAGAGAAACCGTACAACATTATGTTGTTTGATAACGCAACTTATGTCGGAGTGATGGGTTGTGCTCAACTTATGAAAGATAATACGACTTCTCTCGTTTTTGATTTTGGTCACACCAATCTTAAACGCTGTGTTATCACTAAGGGAGTAGGAGAAATCAGCGGATTTACTGCTTTTGACAGCGTTGAATCAAAGTTTGTCGGCAGAGTTTTTGACGATAAAGAAAAGTGGGACACAGCTTTATTGCTTCACAAGCATCTGGTGAAAACTGTGTTTGAAACTTACAAGCAATGTGGAGAAAAGTACAATCTTTCAAAAGACGTTATTATCAGTATTGCAAATTACAACGCTGGGGGTGCGTTGAATGCCGAGAGAGGCGGTTATGCAAAGCTGAGTCTGCTATCGTCGGATTATGCAAAGCTCCTTAGTGAAGAATTATCAGGAAAATTAAGAAAAGAAGTCAGGGTGAAACTTGTACACGATGGTACAGCTAACGCGTTGTACT
>JAZSHE010000231.1:0-4742 GCA_045533085.1 Ruminococcus sp. | reverse complement strand
GAGATGCTCGGACTTAAGAACAGCGACATCGACCTAGAAAACAGAGTAGTTTACATACAGCGTGGTGCGAAAGAAATCTACAAGCGTGATGGAGTTAAAGCTACCTCAGGCAGAGAAGTAGTCATCGGTAAAACAAAGAGTGCTACAAGCAACAGAGTTGTACCACTAAATAACACTGCAATAGAAATGGTGAAAGAACTACGCAAAGAATTCTACTTCGGAGAGGACTCACCACTCGTACCTGATGAACACGGAAACTTTACAAAACCAACTAACTTCCGCAAAAGGTTCTACCGAATCCTTGATGGTGCTGGCATAGAACATAAAGGTTTGCATAGCTTAAGACACACATTCGCAACCAACCTTGTGAATGGTGTCAAACAACCTGACGGAACAGTAAAAAGTCTTACACCAAAAGAAGTAGCAGACCTGCTCGGACATAGCACATCTGAAATAACCGAACGCTATTATGTCAAGCGTGATAACTCAAGGCTTAACGGTATAACAGATGGGTTTGAGATGTAATAGAATAGTTGCACGATCAATTTTAAGATGATAGAATAGAACTATATAAGTTTTCCTGTTTGTCTAGTTATTTGGAGGTCGACATGCTAAGGATAGCGTTAGTTACTTATGTTGGTTTTGTTATGATATATGCATGGATATATAGTGTAGACTGTCGAATAGAGTATCCGTATACTCCGTTTAAGCTTATGAAACAAAACTCTTTTTGTAGCAAATATCTTTTACGCTTATGTATCTGTAAGGATAAAAAGCGTGGAATGATTAAATTTACTTTTTTTCTTGAGATGTTGGCACATTTGCTGTTTATTAGTGCTACTGTATTTCTTTTTGTAATTGGTTTTAATAAGTGGTATCTAAATGAGGATTTTTACGAAACATATCGTATTGTAGAAATTTCAATTATGGCAATTACCTTTATTTTACCTTTGACTGTTGCAGGTGCCATTCACGACCATATGACGAAAGACAAAAAGTGAAATGTAAAAGATTAAAATGACCGTCATTTATACGATGTAGAGTTTTAGCTATGCATAAAAATACATCGAATTTTGTAAATCAGTAGTTGTTTTGATGCTATTTTGATGCTGTAGCAGACGGAAACGTTGTAAACAGAACGAAACAGATAACAAATTGATGCCCGTTTGGTGCTGTAAATGCACAATAAACTGACCACACGCCGAGGCTGAAATAAAAGCAAAACCCGCTTAAACCTAGTGTTTAAGCGGGTTTCCTAATGGCAGGGGCAGAAGGACTCGAACCCTCGGCACGTGGTTTTGGAGACCACTGCTCTACCAACTGAGCTATACCCCTAAATGTTAAATTGAACAAGAAAATCGGTGCTCGACTTTCTCAACAAGAGCTATTGTATCACTTTAAAACGATAATGTCAATAGTGATTGTTGATATTTTCCGCAACTATCGTCGAATGTTAAGGTGTTCACTTTATGTGTGAAGATATTTGTGTTTATTTTTCTCTTTGCTTGTGATACACTTGGCGTATAAAGAGAATCTGGAGTGATATTATGAAATATATGAGCATTGGCGAGCTTGAGGGTGTTTCAAGAATAGCTCTCGGTTGTATGCGAATTGACAAAATGAGCGCTGGCGAGGCTGACACTTATATTAACACCGCGCTTGAGTGTGGCTATAACTTCTTTGACCACGCTGACATTTACGGTGCTGGTAGATGCGAGGAGATTTTTGGTAAGGCGCTGGCAGATAATAAGAGCTTGCGTGATAAGATGTTTATCCAGTCAAAATGTTCGATAAGGTCGGGTTATTATGATTATTCGTATGAGCACATTATTTCGTCGGTTAATAATTCGCTCAAAAAGCTAGGGATTGAACAACTCGATGTGTTGTTGCTTCACAGACCGGATTTGTTGATGGAACCTGACGAGGTTGCCAGAGCTTTTGATGAGCTTTACGGTAGCGGTAAGGTCAGGGTGTTCGGTGTGTCAAATCACAACCCGATGCAGATTGAACTTCTCAAAAAGAGTGTCAACCAGAAAATAGTAATCAATCAGCTTCAGCTCAGTGTTGCGAGTGCATCTATGATAAGCTCTGGCGTGTGTGTCAACACTCAATTTGATGGTGCTGTTGATAGAGATGGTTATGTCCGCGATTACTGCAGACTCAATGATATCACAGTTCAGCCGTGGTCACCGTTTCAGTACGGATTTTTTGAGGGTGTATTTTTGAACAGCGATAAATACAGTGAGCTTAATGCGGTGATAAACGAGCTTGCGGCACAGTACGGTGTCAGCGATACAGCGGTTGCGGTTGCGTGGCTTTTGAGATTGCCCGAAAATATGCAGCCTGTTATCGGTACAACTAAACTTTCGCGCATCAAGGATACATCAAAAGCGTGTGATTTTGAATTAACTCGTGAACAATGGTACAGGATGTATCGTGCGGCGGGCTATGCGCTGCCATAAATCTAAAAATCGCCACAGCGGTCGGGTGAAAAATCCTGGCCGCTGTTTTTTTGGAATTACAATATTGTAACAGTTGATTAAAATTCAGTTAATAACAGTTGTTAATCGTTGTAGATAATTTACGAAACATGGCTGAAACCTTGATGAATTCTAACTTTTTGTGATACATTGTGTCATTCTTTGGCTTGTATGTGTAAGGTGTACAATTTTTGTTGACAAAATAAGGCTGGGTAGGGTATAATTTATAACGTGATACGGGCGATTGCCTTAAATCGCACAAATATTTTTTATTCATTTAGGAAAGGATGAATGACACATGAAAAAGATTTTAGCTTTAATCCTTGCTATCCTTATGGTTGCTTCTTTAGCAGCTTGTGGCGGCAATGATGGTGCAACAGGCGACGAGGCTGGTACTGCTGCTGGTTCAGTATATTGGCTCAACTTTAAGCCTGAGTCAGACGAAGCTCTCAAAGAGCTCGCTACAATGTACAAAGCAGAGACAGGTGTAGACGTACAGATCGTTACTGCTGCTTCAGGTACATACAACGAAACTCTCATCGCTGAGATGGACAAAGAAAACCCACCTACAATCTTTGTAGTTGGTAACTCAGCTGCTGTTAAAGAGTGGAAAGACTTCTGCTATGATCTTACAGACGCTGACGTAACAAAGGAACTCAACGACGATTACAAGCTTTATGACGAAGATGGCAAGCTCTGCTCTATCGGCTACTGCTACGAGTGCTACGGTATCATCGTAAACAAGGCTCTCTTAAAGGAAGCTGGCTACGAGATCGAAGCTATCAACAACTTCGAGACATTAAAGGCTGCTGCTGAGGATATCCACGCTAGAGCTGACGAACTCGGCTTCGACGCATTCTCATCATGCGCTATGGATTCTTCATCATCTTGGAGATTCACAGGTCACCTTGCTAACCTTGAGTACTACTATGAGTCAGTTGACGATCCTGACGCATGGAAAGAGTGCCCAGCTGAAATCAAGGGTACATACATGGACAACTACAAGGCTCTCTATGACCTTATGGTTAACAACTCAACAGTTGACAGAAAAGACCTCGCTGCTGGCGGTTTAGATTCTGCTGCTGAGTTCAAGGATAAGAAGGCTGTATTCTATGTAAACGGTAACTGGGAGTGGTCAGGCCTTTCAGAGGTGTTTGCTGCTGAGGACCTCACTATGATTCCTTACTACTGTGGCGTAGAAGGCGAAGAGAAGGCTGGTCTTAACTGCGGTACAGAGAACTACTGGGCAGTTAACGCAAAGGCTGACGAAGCTGACATCAAGGCAACTCTCGACTTCATGAAGTGGGTTGTAACAGATCCTGAAGCTTCAGCTATCGCTGTTGGTACATTCGGTGTTATGCCATACGCTAACGCTGTTGAGTCAACAAACCCATTCCTTGCACAGGCTAACGCTTATGCATCAGCTGGCAACTACACAATGCCATGGGTTACAAACTTCCAGCCAAACGTAGACGCTTACCGTGAGACACTCGTAGGCGCTATGAACACATACAACGCTGACCCTACAGATGCTAACTGGGAGCTCGTAGAAGCTGCTTTCGTTGCTGGTTGGGCTACACAGTATGCTGCTGTAAACGAATAATTCGTTTAATAGTAACTTAAACTTAAAAACTAATGGAACGGAGCGAGTGTTTAGCTCGCTCCGTTTTTAACACTTACCGCAAAAACATTCATTCCACGGAGGTGGATATATGAAGAAAAAGAAAAAGAAGGCTCACGACAGAGCTAGCGTTAACAGCAAGCTTCTGCGTAAACCTATCAAGCGTGCCGGTTGGTTCTTTCTGATGCCTATGGTGGCAGCATTTTTAATCGGCTTTATCTGGCCTTTCTTACAGGGTATGTTCTTGTCATTCTGTAAGTTCACAACCACAAGTTCGTGGGAGTGGATAGGCTTTAAAAATTATACCAGAGCATTCAAGGATTCGCAGTTTATGTACTCTTTCGGATATACTGCTGTGTGGACAATCGTGTCTGTAATCCTCATTAATGTTATTGCTTTTACAGTTGCGTATGCACTTACTCAGAGCATGAAGGGTACAAATATTTTCCGTACAGTATTCTTTATGCCTAACCTTATCGGTGGTATTGTTCTGGGCTACATCTGGAATATGATTTTCAATGGTATTCTGAGATATTTCGGCACAGACCTTCTTAGAGAAACCAGATTTGGTTTCTGGGGACTTATCATATTGATGTGCTGGCAGCAGGTAGGTTATATGATGATTATCTATATTGCCGGCT
>JAZSHE010000157.1:0-1715 GCA_045533085.1 Ruminococcus sp. | reverse complement strand
TGTGTGTTCATAAAATCCGCCTTTCGTTTGTTTTATACGGGTATAAAAAACACCCTTTCACTTATAGCGAAAAACGGCAAAAAATTGCATAGTTGTATGCAATATTCCGTGAAAATATTTTGTAAAATGTGTTTTGGTTTGTAATTTTGTAGGCACTAGCCACTTCGACTTTTGAGGGCTGCGGTAATCGGTGCTTAGATATCACGCCTTCGTCGTCGCAAAGTCTCTTGATTACGATTTCCCTGGTCGGGAAATCTTTATCTTACGACTTGCTCCTCCTCTCCCCAAAATCATAGATTTCGGGGACCCCGAATTTTTCGCATCTCTTTAAAATCTCTACTGTTCCTCTATCCCTTGATAAAATCAAGAAAGACATTATATTCTTGATTTTTTATCTCGGGATTTCGATCACATTGAGATTTTAAAGGCTCGAGCGCTCGGCGCTTAGTGGCACAAGCAAACAAACGGAGAGGCGATATACCTCTCCGTTTGTTTTTATTTATTCAGATTATTTCACAGCTTCTAAAAGTGCTGAAACCTTGTCAGTATCTTCCCAGCGAACCTTGAGTTCTTCTCGACCCATATGGCCGTAAGCTGCAAGCTCGTAGTACTTTGTATCTGTGAGCTTTAACTCGCGGATGATAGCTGACGGACGGCAGTCAAACACCTTGTTAACAGCATCTGCAAGCTGTTCGTCAGAATACTGTGATGTGCCGAATGTCTCAACCATTACTGATACAGGAGCAGCTACACCGATAGCGTAAGCAAGCTGAACCTCGCATTTTTTAGCAAGCTTTGCAGCAACGATGTTCTTTGCGATGTAACGTGCAAAGTAAGCAGCACTACGGTCAACCTTTGTTGGGTCTTTTCCTGCGAAAGCACCGCCACCGTGACGTGAATATCCACCATAAGTATCAACAATAATCTTTCTGCCTGTAAGACCTGAGTCACCAACAGGACCACCGATAACAAATCTGCCTGTCGGATTGATGTAGAACTTTGTGTTCTCATCCATGAGCTGTGCAGGAACGATAGGCTTGATGACATACTCTAAGATATCTGCGCGAATCTGCTCAAGAGTAACATCATCATCGTGCTGAGTTGATACTACCACTGTGTCAACTCTGACAACCTTGTCGTTATCGTACTCAACAGTAACCTGAGATTTGCCGTCAGGACGAAGATATGAAAGTGTGCCGTTCTCTCTTACTTCCTTGAGTTTGTATGAAAGCTTGTGAGCAAGTGATACAGGAAGTGGCATCAGCTCCTCTGTTTCGTCACAAGCGTAACCGAACATCATACCCTGATCACCTGCGCCAATCTGGTTGTCAGCGTCATTTTCGCCGTCTTTGAGCTCGTATGAGTTGTTTACACCCATAGCGATATCAGGAGACTGTTTGTCAAGAGCAACGTCAACAGTACAGGTGTTGCCGTTGAAACCGCACTCGTCGTTATCGTAACCTGTGTCACAAACAACCTTGCGGATAATAGCCTCAAAATCAACATCTGCTGTTGTAGTAATCTCGCCCATAACGTGAACAATACCTGTTGTTGCAGTAGTTTCGCACGCAACGTGTGCATTCTTATCCTGTGCTAAAATAGCATCTAAAATTGCGTCAGACACTCTGTCGCATAATTTGTCAGGATGACCGTGTGTAACTGATTCTGATGTGAATAAACGCTTTGACATATCATCATTTCCTTTCGTGTATATA
>JAZSHE010000056.1:0-7247 GCA_045533085.1 Ruminococcus sp. | reverse complement strand
AATAACAATATCAGTTCTACAAAAGGTTACGCGTCTGACAACAGGAAAATGGTTATAAAAATAGCAAAAAGCTCGATAAAATCGAGCTTTCTATGGTGCACCTGACAGGACTTGAACCTGCACCTTCGTGAAAAGATATGGACCTGAACCATACGCGTCTGCCAATTCCGCCACAGGTGCATATTAAATTTTAACTCCGTAAATTTTACACGGCCGGAGTGTCCGAGGTGGAGCGTTTCGCTTAATCCACATTATTTATGCAGGATAGTGAACTCTAATTGCAAGTCCACCGAGGGGGCGTAGACAGAACCATACGCGTCTGCCAATTCCGCCACAGGTGCATATTAAGTTTTAACTCCGTAATTTTTACACGGGGGAGTAACCCGAGGTGGAGCCTTTCGCTTAATCCACAATAGTTATGCAAGATAGAGAACCTGTTTTGCAAGTTCACCGAGGGGGCGTAGACAGAACCATACGCGTCTGCCAATTCCGCCATATCCGCATATTAAGTTTTAACTCCGTAGATTTTACACGGCCGGAGCGTCCGAGGTGGAGCGTATAGCTTTTTCCACATTAAGTCGAGGACGATTTGTCTGTCGACCTCTAGTATTATACCAAAGTAGTTGCGACTTGTCAATCAAAAGCTGAGGCATATTCGAAAAAATCGGATATGCCTCTAAAAATATAATGTTTTTACAGATTCCAGTGCATAATAGTTTTGCCAAAAGCTTTTCTTGTATCCAGCTCAAAAGCTTTGGTCATATCAGCAAAAGTGTTGACCTCTACTACATTTCCGATGAGTCGGGTGAGATATCGAACGATTTCAGGATGCTTTGTGTACATTTCTACTGTTTTTTCAAAATCATCTCTGCCGCTTCGACTTGTGCCGAACATTCTCAGTCCTTTTTCAAGAATCATTCGTGTGTTTATTGGAACAGGATATTCAGATACGCCCATAATAGCGATGGTACCCTCGGGGCGGATATGCTTGATAATCTGTTCAATAGCGACAGGAGAGCCGTTAGCGCCGACACACTCAAACGCGTGGTCAACTCTTAAATTGTCCGGAATTTCAGTAGTAAGAAAAGTTTCGTCAGCGAACGAAAAGTCGTTCAGTTTGTCACGATTGATGCCGAAAACGTACACCTTTGTGTTTTTGTACATCTTTTTCAAAAACAGAGATGTAATGAAAGCGAGATTTCCATCTCCCCACACGCCGATTTTATCGCGTCGTGAGTGAGCGATATTATCATAACGTGAAATAGCGTGAACGCTGACACTCACAATTTCGGTGAATGCGGCAACATCAAGGTTGATGCTGTCAGGAAGCTTAACCAGCCTGTCAGGCGGAATTACTATCAGCTCCTGCATAAAGCCGTCAGTTGAGCTTGCACAGAATTTACTGCTTTCGCGGTAGTTTTCGGCGATGATGTCGTCATCTTTTGTTGGAATGTTCGGGATCATCACGACTTTATCTTTTGGTTTGAAGGTGCCACTTTTGTCATAAACTACTTCGCCGACACCCTCGTGGATGAGTGCCATCGGGAGTTTTTCTTTAAGAACCTTAGCATCACGAGTGCCCTGATAGTAGCGCTGGTCTGCGTTGCAAATCGACAGATGGGTCGGTCTTACTATGCAGTTTTGGGTGAAGCTTAGATCCTCAAAGTCGATTTCGAATCTTCTTGGAGCAGCAAGCCTGAAGATAGTGTTAATCATTTTCTTCTTCCTCTATGAGTGATTTAGCGATTTTTAAATCATAAGGGTAGGTGATTTTTATGTTATATGTTTCGCCCCATACAAGGTGAACATCGTGCCCTTTCATAACAAGAATTTTAGCGGCATCTGTCAGTATGTCTCGTTCTTCGTTTGTGAGTGAGTTGTATATCTCTCTGAGTTGTTTAGCTTTGTAAGGCTGTGGAGTCTGACCCTGATACATATTTTTTCTTTCAGGGATTGAGCTGATAGTCTTTTCGTTTGTGCTTTCGACAATGGTATCGGTTGCAGGGATAACCGTGTCACAAGCGCCATGCGTTTTGGCTGCCTCGATATTCTGAGTGATGATGCGGTGAGTAACAAACGGTCTGACGCTATCATGTGTAACGATGATAGTGTCATCGTCAAGAGCGTAGTTTTCCTCGATATAGTCGATAGAATTCATTATTGTTTCGTTTCTTGTGTCACCGCCAGCAATTACTACAATTTTATCACAGTCACCGATATATCTTGAAATAATACGGTTTGTGTGGTCAATCCACATTGACGGAGTCAACACGATGATTTTTTCGAAATCAGGGTGTGACAGAAACTTTTCTATTGTATGAATGATAATTGGTTTGTCCTTGATGGTAAGAAACTGTTTAGGTTTTTCTGTGTTGCCCATACGGTTTCCGGTGCCACCTGCAAGAATAACTGAAAATACCATAATAATCTCCTTATAGCAATTCGCCTTTGTGGTTGTAGTGTTTTACAAATTCGGTGTCTTTGTCCTTGATTTCGTTGCCAATATCAAGTCTGTAGTAGTCGTGAGAGCCAGTGCGCTGACACAGCGGTAACAGCTCCATATAGTCCTCGCAGTACCAACGCTTGAGGTAGTCATCTGCTCCCGTTGGAATGTATGACATTACGTTTTCGAACGGAGCGTCAGTTACGGTTTCAAACCACTTTTTAGGCATAACGCCACGCCATTTGTGGTCGGTAGCAGGCGGAAGGACAGTTGAAGTGTCCCGTTTTTCGTATTTTCTCAGAAGTTTGTCATACATTTTGCTGTAAGTATCCATCGAGAAAATTCTAAGGAACGGTAGTGCAATTCTGGAGAGCATATAGCTCTTGTCTTTGCGTGGTTTGTTTATCCATCTGACGTTCATCATAAGTCGTAACAGCATAAGTCTTTTGAAATGAAGTTTGCTGAAAAATTTGTTGTCAGATGTTTTATCAAAAATAAAAATGTCCGTGGAAATACCTTTGAGCATTTCGAATGAGTCGGAATATTTTGTCGAAAAATAAGTATCTCTGATAGTGATTTTATCAAAGAAATAATGATAGCCGTCTTTATTTGTATACGATTGATACTGATATTTTTTAGGGAGTTCGTTGATGCACGCGGTTTTGAATTTTTCGTAGTCATCTCTGAGCATAGCGATATCGATATCATCATCCCACGGAATGAACCCTTTGTGTCTGACAGCGCCGAGCATAGTGCCTCCCGACAAAAAGTACTGGATATTGTTTCTGCGACAGATACGGTCGATGTCTGACAGTAGCTCAAGCTCCATTTCTCTTATATAACTGAGCTTTGAGCTGTACGAATCGTCAATTTTATCTCCGATGATATCGTACTTATCCTGTGGCAGAATTTTGGTCATAGCGTAAAACAGCTGGGTGTCAGTATCGCACACAGGGGAGAAACCAAGAGATTTCATTTTGCCGTTGTCAAGTACACGATATTTTTTCACATTGTCTGTATCTTTGTCTTCAAAACTGAGGTTTACTCCATATTTACACAGGGTTTTGTAGATATATGATTTAACATCGTACAGCGAGATACTGTCACCGGACATATTGTAAATATTGCCATGTTTTCCGTTTTTCATAACAGTAAACACACAGTTTACTGCATCGCTCATCGATACGGCAGATACGATATCGAAAGCATCAGCGGAAGATATATCAACGCAGTTGCTGTTAATCGCATTGTTTACGATTTTTGTGAGATTTAATGCGTTAAAATCGCTGTCTTCAACAAGGAAATTGTCGAAACGTATTTCTCTTATATCGAGCTCATCGCAGTAAGAGGAGAGGAGCTCCTCAGCTTTAGCTAAGATGGACTCAAGGCTTATTTTTGAAAGCTCTATTTCGGACAGTGACTGTACATCAGTTCGTTTTGCAAGAGGTGGTATTATCACCATTGCAACAAAACTTGCACCATCAATTTTTGCTGCATAACTGAGGGCACTTTCAAAGTCAGAAAGTGAGTCTTCGCTTTCGTTTCTTAAGTCCAAACAGTACAAAAAGCACTGCTTTTTAACAGTGCTTGTAAGTGCATCAGATGATTGCAAATGATATGTGGTATATTTGTATTCACTTTTGTTCAGAGTTTCAAATGTATCACACAGATAATCGCACAGTATATGGTTGCCTATAACATTGACAACACAACCTTCCTTTGGAAGAAGGCTGTTCTGTGTGATATATGTGTGTGACATAAATATCTCGTTTTTGATAAAGCTGTTTGACATAATATACCTCTATGTAGAGAAAATTCTAAATAAGAAATTACTTTTTAGCTTTACTTTCTTCGTAAATGCGGTAAGCTTCGTTGACATCACCGTCATAAATCAGCTCACCCTTTTTCATAAAGATAGCACGATTACAAAGCTCCTTAACACCAGCCTGATTGTGGCTTACATAAAGCACGGTTACGCCACTTTTGATGATTTCGCCGATTTTAGCTTTACATTTTTTCTTGAATGTAGCGTCACCGACTGATAGCGCTTCGTCAACTACTAAGATGTCCGGCTCAATATTGACATTGATAGCAAAGCCAAGACGCATTCTCATACCGCTACTATATGTTCTTACAGGCTGGTCGATGTAGTCACCGAGCTGAGCAAAGTCGATGATTCTTTCCTCGATAGTGCGGATGTATTCATCTTCCAAGCCGAGAATATAACCCTTGAGGTAAATGTTCTCCCTGCCCGTCATTTCCATCGAGAAACCTGCCGTAAGCTCAAGTAATGCAGCAACTTTGCCGTTAACGGTGATTTCGCCGTTGTCAGGATGTGCAACACCTGTAATCATTTTGAGGATAGTTGATTTACCAGCACCATTGTCACCAATGATACCGATAGATTCGCCCGGATAAATATCAAAGCTGACATTCTTCAGCGCTTTGTTGATTTTAGGATTCTTCGGTTTTAAAAACAATGCACGGAATCTTTCCTTGTCATTTTTATAAAGGATGTACTCCTTGTTGACATTTTTAAATGAAATAATCGGTTGTGCCATTTTCTTCTCCTTACAGTACATCAGGTAATTTCTTGCGTAGTCTGTTGTAGTTGAATATACCCAAAGCAAAAACTAAGACAAACTCAGCAAGGAAAATGATAAGCTCAAGCGGGTATTCGAAGAACCATCTTTCGTACAGAAAAGCGTTTCTGTATCCGTTTGCAAAGAAGTTAATAGGATTAATGAGCATCAGGTATTTTAAGAAGCCTGAAGTGAAATCGTAGCTTGAGTAAATTACGCCTGATACCCAGAAGATACCTGACATAATAGAAACGATCATATTCTCGAAGTCGGCGGAGAAAGCACTCATTGGAGCGGTTGACCACGCGAGCATAACAAAGAATAAGAACATCAACGGACAGTAAATGAAGAACTGCAGGTTGTATATACTTACACCTACGCCTGAGATAAGCGCAACGTAAAGATACATAATTGCTGCAAGCAGGAAGTGAACGTAAAGTCTCGCCATAGATGTGAATGTAATGATTGTAGAAACAGGGAAGCTGACTTTGGTTACAAACTGGCGGTTGAGTCGGATTGATTTAGCACCCATTGTAATACTGTCGGAAATAAAGAACCAAGGGATGAAACCGACAAGCATAAAAGTGAAACGGTCAAAAGTGTTTATGTATTCGCCGTTGACTGTAGCGGCAACTTCGCCTAAATCCTTGATACCTACTGTGAACGCAAACCAGTACACAAATAATGTAAATGCAGGTTTGATTACAGCCCAGAAAGGACCAATAACGGCACCTTTGTATGTTTTGATGAGTTCGTTTTTCGCGAGCAGAAATATCTGCTTCCAGAAACCTTTATGTTCCTTGTAAATCTGGAACAAATCAATTACCTCCCTAAGTGGTATGTACAATTTATCATATTAACCCACTATACTAATATAGATACTTTAATTATATAGATTTTTCAGAGTTTGTCAATTTATTCTCGGTTTTAGTAAGAATATGAATATGTTTAGGATAAGTATCGGTAAATTGACAAAAAAGGGTTTGAATTTCACTACAAAAAGGAGCATAAACAAAACAGCAGACGGCAAAACCGTCTGCTGTCATAAAGGTTAAACTGTTGCTAATTTGTTAGCCTGTGTAGTCGCTCCATGTGCCCGAACTGTAAATTTTGTTAAAGCCCTGTAATGGAGTGTCACCTGTCTGAGTACCAGCGTTGTTGTTGAAGATAACGTATGTAGCTTCAGATGGAATAGAAGCCTTGTATACGTTGTTGCCAACAGACTGCATTGGTACACCCGGCCATGATGTCAAACCAGTGTTTGAATCGCTCCAGTAGTAGATGTAAACCTGACCCCAGTTATCGTTGTTTCTGAAGTAGATATCAGAACCTGATACATCAACTGTTGGAGAAGGACCTGGAGTGTATGGCTCCCAAGTGCGTGAGCTGAGTTTGTAGATGTATCCATCACCAGGAATTGTAAGGTCATCTGTCTGGCCAAAGCTGCCGTTGAAAATAATCATATTGTGAGCACTGTCAACCTCGATTGAGTAAATGCTGCCTGAAACATGCTGCATTGCAACACCCGGCCATGTGAGAGGAGCATCGCCCATATCTGTCCAGTAGTAAGCGTTTGCTGTACCCTGTGAACCCATATCAACGTAAAGTGTGTTTGTTGTTTTGTCAGGCACTGTTGTTGGTGGCTCAGTTGGCTGAGTAGTTGGCTCAGTTGGCTGTGTTGTTGGCTGTGTTGGCTCAGTCTTAGGCTCAGTTGGCTCTGTCTTAGGCTCAGTTGGTTCTGTTGGTTCAACTTTACCTACAACCTGACCTACCGGATACTTGTCAGAAACCTTTGCCATAAACAGCTGGATTTCTGTAGCATCAAGGATAGAGATATCGCCGTCACCGTCAACATCACAAGCGAGAATTGCTCTTGCATCGAAAGTGATTTCTCTTGCGAGGAAGAGCTGAATCTGAGTTACGTCAATGATAGAAACATCACCGTCACCGTCAGCGTCACCAAGGATAGCTGTAAGACCAGGAACTGTTGGAGTTGATGGCTGTGTTGGTACAGTTGATGGCTGTGTTGGAACTGTTGATGGCTGAGTTGGAGCTGTTGATGGCTGAGTAGGAGTAGTTGATGGCTGTGTTGGAGCAGTTGATGGCTGTGTTGGCTTTGGAGGGTCAACCTTAACCCACTGCTTTGAAGCGTTGTCGTAGTATGAATACTGCTGGAATGTAAGGTCGTCTGTCTGAGTTGTACCGTTGTTGAAGATAACATT
>JAZSHE010000123.1:0-10138 GCA_045533085.1 Ruminococcus sp. | reverse complement strand
ATATAAATGAAGCGGCGATGAAAGAGCTTGGTGTAAAGCTTTCTGCTGATATCAAGGAAATCGCTATCATTGAGTGATATAATAGAATTGTAAATTAATTGTTAAGTGACAGAATTCACTTGATTTTTTACAGAATATGGTATAAAATATAATTAGCACTCGAAAGTGACGAGTGCTAATTTCTTTGTAAATTATAAGGAGGATATATATAATGACTATCAAACCACTTATTGACAGAGTTGTGTTAAAGCTCGACACTGCTGAGCAGACAACAGCTTCTGGTATCGTTTTATCATCACAGGCTCAGGAGAAACCACAGTATGCTAACGTTGTCGCTGTTGGTCCTGGCGGTTTTGTTGACGGTAACGAGGTTAAGATGTACGTAAATGTTGGTGATAAGGTTATCACTTCAAAATACGCTGGCACAGAGGTTAAGATTGACGGCGAGGAGTACACAATTGTTCGCCAGTCTGATATCCTTGCAATTGTAGAATAATCGGAGGTAAATGAAAATGGCTAAACAGATTGCTTATGGTGAAGAGGCAAGAAAAGCTCTTCAGAGCGGTATCGACAAGCTCGCTGATACCGTAAAAATCACATTAGGCCCAAAGGGCAGAAATGTTGTTATCGATAAAAAATTCGGTGCACCACTTATTACAAACGACGGTGTTACTATCGCAAAAGAAATCGAGCTCGAGGATGCTTTTGAAAATATGGGTGCTCAGCTTGTAAAGGAAGTTTCTATCAAGACAAACGATATCGCTGGTGACGGTACTACAACAGCTACATTACTTGCACAGGCGCTTATTCGTGAGGGCATGAAGAATGTTGCTGCCGGTGCTAACCCTATGGTACTCAAAAAGGGTATCAGCCTTGCTGTTGATGCCGCTGTAAAAGCTATCACAGAAAACTCACAGCAGGTAAAAGGTACAGAGGATATTGCAAGAGTTGCAACAGTATCTTCTGCTGATGAATATATTGGTAATCTCATCGCTGAGGCTATGGAAAAGGTTTCAAAGGATGGCGTTATCACTGTTGAGGAGTCAAAGACAGCTGAAACATACAGCGAAGTAGTTGAAGGTATGATGTTTGACAGAGGTTACATCGCTCCTTATATGGTTACTGATACAGACAAGATGATTGCTGACATCGACGATGCACTTATTCTTATCACAGACAAGAAGATTTCTACAACACAGGAAATCCTCCCACTCTTAGAGCAGATTGTTCAGTGTGGCAGAAAGCTTGTTATCATCGCTGAGGATGTAGAGGGTGAGGCTCTCACAACTTTAGTTCTCAATAAATTAAGAGGTACATTCACTTGTGTTGCTGTAAAAGCTCCTGGCTTTGGCGACAGAAGAAAAGAAATGCTTCAGGATATCGCTATCTTAACAGGCGGTACAGTTATCACATCTGACCTCGGTCTTGAGCTCAAGGATGCAACAATCGAGCAGTGTGGTAGAGCTAGACAGGTTAAGATTTCTAAGGAAGACACAATCATCGTTGATGGTGCAGGTAACGAAAATGAAATCAAGAATCGTGTAGCTCACATCCGTCAGCAGATTGAGACAACAACATCTGATTTTGACAGAGAAAAGCTTCAGGAGCGTCTTGCTAAGCTCGCTGGCGGTGTTGCTGTAATCAAGGTTGGTGCTGCTACTGAAATTGAAATGAAAGAGAAGAAGCTTAGAATCGAAGATGCTCTTTCAGCTACAAAAGCAGCTGTTGAAGAAGGTATTGTTGCAGGTGGCGGTGTTGCTCTTGTCAACGCAACTCCAGCTGTTGAGGCACTTTTAGAAACTGTTACCGGTGATGTTAAGACTGGTGTCCAGATTGTTCTCAAGGTGCTCGAAGCTCCAATCAAGCAGATTGCTTTAAACGCAGGTCTTGAGGGTTCTGTAATCGTAGAGAATATCAAAAAGGCAGAGAAGGTTGGCTTTGGCTTCAACGCTCTCACAGAAGAGTACACAGATATGATTGAGGCTGGTATTGTTGACCCAACAAAGGTTACTCGTTCAGCATTACAGCACGCGGCTTCTGTTGCGTCAATGGTTCTCACAACTGAATCACTTGTTGCTGATATCAAAGAGCCGGCTGTAGCTGCTGCTCCAGCTCCTGATATGGGCGGTATGTACTAATCATTAAAGGTTAATACCAAAAAATTACACCGTGTGGAAATCCCACACGGTGTTTTTTTATGTGTTAAGTTTTATTTTGTGATTAAAACTCCTGCTTAACAGAACGCTCAAAAAGTTTTACAAGCTCTGATTTGAATTCTTTATTCTCAAAAAGAATATTGTAAATAGCTGTTGTTATAGGTAACTCAACATTGTATTTAACGCCGAGTTTGTACAGCGCTTTTGATGTCATAACGCCCTCAGCGAGTTTTTCGAACTTTTCACCCTTTGAGTAGCTTTCACCGTAGCGTCTGTTGTGACTCCAAGGAGAGAAGAGAGTAGCTTCATAATCACCCAGATGACAAAGACCGTAAGCGGAAAGCTCGTTGCCTCCCATAGCATCAATCAGTCTGCTGATTTCTCTTGTAGCACGAGCCATCAGTGCACCTTTTAAAGATGTGTAGCCGATGCCATCGAGCATACCCGCAGCAATACCGATAACATTCTTTGCAGCTGCGCCGATTTCACTACCGATAAGGTCTGTACCTATGTAAAATCTGATGAGCTCAGACGAAAATTCGTTTACAAGCTTTTCTTTTACTTCTTCGTTATCAGAGTCGATAACCATGCAGTTTGGTATACCCTTGACATAGTCCTGTGGATGTCCCGGACCAACCCATACAGCGACAGGTGTCTTTTCTTTGTCAACAAAGCTTGAGACAACCTCAGTGAGTCTGCATCCTGTGTCAACCTCGACACCTTTCATACAGAGAACAATCGTTTTGCCATCAAGCGGATATTTGGCGATATCTTCCATATATGAACGCAGGTACTGTGATGATATGGAAATGATGATAGTTTCAGCGTGATTGACTGCTTTTTCAAGGTCTGATGTAACCTCGATTGATTCAGGGTAGGTCAGATAGTCGTTTTTGTGGGTATCACGCAAAGCGATGAGCTCAGGTGCGTTTTCAAGGCCACACGAAATGACATCGTGACCGATTTTGTCAAGGTACCACGCGATACAGCTACCCCAGCGTCCGCAGCCTAAAACAGAAATTTTCATATAATACTCCTAAGTTAAATTGCAAAAAAAATACCCCGCCTGACCGTATCGGCTAAACATAACCTGCCTACGAAAGTGACAGGTGGGTGTCCACCCTTCAGCTTTAGGCTCCCTTCGTCCCTTGTGGGGAGGTCTGCACACCGCTGACGGAGTAAAACTCCCGATTTAAAGGTTGTAGGGTTATTTTCACCGATTCGCGAATCAGGCAGGAAGAAAATTACTCTTCAGAGAAAAGCTCTTCGAATCTCTTTTCAAAGATTTCAGCGAGCTCATCGAGCAGAGCATCGTCATCTACCTCAGCGAGCTGTTCCTCGCCGTCTTCTTCGATAACTTCCATAATGTAGTATTCACCATCGTCAGCGACAGCATCATCAGCGTCGTCAAAGATAGGGTATAGTGCATAGAAAAGACCCTTCTCGTTTTCGATGGTGTCAATAATTTCAAAGTTGTGTTCAACATCCTGATCGTCAATCAGAGTGATGAGGTCAGGTGCAAAATCTTTATCCATAATATCAGGCTCCTTATTAGTATATGCTAATTTTACTCTGTATATTAAATTAAGTCAAGAAATAACGAGAATAATCTTTTGACAAAAATGTAATAAAATATATTACTTTCGTTAATATAACCAAATTTTTGATAAGTATTGAAATAAACTCTTTTTTAGTGTATAATCACTTAGTTATAAAGCTTATTAGGAGGCTTCTGATGATACTCAAACCATTCGAAAATCTCCCTGTTGAGTTTAAAAACGATGAGGTAAAATATTACTATGATATTCTCGACAAAAAGCGTAAGAGCCTTCTTGTCAAGAGAATCGCTGACATATTACTCGCTTTATTTATGATAGTTATACTCATTGTGCCAATGATTGTTATTGCTGTGATTATCAAGTGCACATCAAAGGGTCCGGTACTCTATAAACAGGAGAGAGTTACAACTTACGGCAAAAAATTCAAGATACTTAAATTCCGCACTATGAAAGTCGGTGCTGACAAATCCGGCTTGCTTACTACAGCAAATGATGACAGAATCACAGGTATCGGCAGGTTCCTGAGAAAGCTCAGACTTGACGAGTTGCCACAGATTTTTCATGTTCTGTCAGGAAAGATGAGCATCGTTGGAACTCGCCCTGAGGTCACAAAGTACGTCGACAGATACACACCAGTTATGTACGCTACTTTGCTGATGCCGGCGGGTGTTACATCTTTTGCCAGCATTAAATTCAAGGACGAAGATAGAATTCTAGGTGAAATCACCGACGCTGAAAAAATCGACGAAATCTATATTAACGAGATTTTGCCGAAGAAAATGCGATACAACCTCAAGTACATTGAGCGTTTTAACTTCAAACGTGATATATATCTTATGTACAAAACCGTTAAACAGGTTATATTTTAATCACAGAGTATATTTTTATCCGACCGGTGGCACAGCGAAAAGGAGTGAAACGTATGGAAAAGTTAAATACAATACTTACTGACAATTCTCTTTTCAGAATCAGCTATATTGTATGTTTATTTTTTTGTAATGTTTCGTTTATCCAGATTCCTGCGTATGCTTCACTGGTCTTTTTGTTTTTGTGGGGAGTATTTCTGCTGTTTTACAACGAGCGCAAACGCAGAGTGTTTTCAAAAACCCGTTTTGGTTTCTGGCTTCTGGCATTTGTGTTCTTTTCTACTATCACTGCAGTGTTGCATATCGCTGACAACTTTGTTTACAATATCGTGATACAGCTCCACGTGTGTATTTGTTTCTTCATTTTCTATGCTTTACATACCGAAAAACATCTCAATTTCCGCAGAGAGCTTTATGGAGTGTGCCGTTTTATTGTGTACACAACAACCATCGTTGGTGTGCTTGGTCTTGCTTGTATGATGGCAGGAATCAGCTTCGAGGTTATGTCGATTAAGTTCATTATCTACGAAAACAGATTAACGGGTATATATTCCAACCCTAATATACTCGGTTTTGTTTCGGTGGTTGCGCTTTTCTGTGTTCATATGCTTACAAAAACTAACTTTATCGAGCTGTCACGACAGGAGCGAGTTTCGCGTATCTGGTTGCTCAGCGCGGTTGCAATTAATGGTATGTCGCTTTTCTTGTGTGATTCAAACGGAGCGATAGTGCTCATTGTCTTCTATGTTATTACTTTTGTTTTATACAAGATGTTCGGCTCAGAGAGAGAATTTTCAAAAAAGCAGATAGTTACAAAACTCATAGCTCTTGTGGTAGCGGGTGTGTTTGTTGTCAGCTCTGTGTTTTTTGTCAGATACTTTACTCAGGCGGGATTTACCGAGATTCTCGAAAAAGCTGAAACAGCCTTGCAGATTGAGCCTACTGACGGAATGGAAGAAGATATGTTCTATGCCACAGAGCGTATAACTTTCAGCCATATCAACAAAAATCTCGACAGCGGACGTTTCAAATTGTGGCGACAGGCTGCGTCGCTGTTTTCAGATTTCCCATTGTTTGGTATAGGCAAGGGTAACGTGTACGATTACGGTGAGAATAAATTTGATAATGGTATCGCGTTTTCAGATATTTACGGCGAAGCATTGTCAAAATTTGCTACTGATTTCCACAACGGCTATGCTACAATTTTAGTGTGCTCCGGAATCATCGGCTTTGCTCTGTTTTCGCTGTTTGGACTCAGATTTGCAAAACATATTTCGATTCATGTGTTTAAAGCAAAGAATCTGAAAGAAAGCATCCTGCCATGTATGTTTTCTTTCCTTTGTGCGTATCTTGTGTATGCGTTCTTTGAGAAAGCTCTGCTGTATGATGTTTCGTTTACAGTGCTTTTCTTCTGGTTGATTATGGGTTATGTTTCGTGCTTTTTATGTACATACGAACCCGATTACCGCGAGTCGATTTATTTTTTGAAACGTAAAGTGAGAAAAACTCTGCTTTAACCCAATAAATATCTCCAAATGCTTGTAAAAACCACGAATATCGGTTATAATATCCATAACTATAAGTTATGGATATTTTTTATGGAGGGATTTTATGAATTACGGATTTGTAAAGACTGCTTGTGCTACGCCAACAATCAAGGTTGGTGACTGTATATTCAACAGTGAGCAGATTATCTCTCAGATTTCGTTTGCTGCTCAGCGCGGTGCTTCGCTGGTTGTTTTTCCTGAACTTTGTGTAACAGGATACACCTGTGGTGATATGTTCCTGCACAATTTTATGCTTGAACAGGCTGAGAACGCACTTCAACGCATCTTAACACGAACAAAAACGATTAACATTGTTGCTGTTGTCGGTGTTCCTGTAGCGGTTGACGATGCGCTTTATAACTGCGCTGCTGTTATATATAAAGGTGAGTTGCTCGCACTTGTACCAAAGTGCAATCTGCCAAACTTTAACGAATATTATGAATTAAGATATTTTACATCAGGCAAAGGCGTTGACAAAGTTATCTGCTACGCGGGGTATGATGTCCGTATCTGCAGTAATGTTGTTTTCCGCTGTAATCAGCTCAAAGAGTTCAGGTTTGCGGTTGAAATATGTGAAGACCTGATGGCACCATATTCACCATCACTCAATCTTGTGCTCAACGGCAAGGCTACTGTTATCGCTAATCTTGCGGCAAGCAGTGAGTACGCAGGTAAAACCCAGTATCGCCGTGATTTAATCAAAGTAAATTCGGGCAAATTGTGCTGTGCATATCTTTTTGCATCAGCTGGTCCTGGCGAGAGTTCTACGGATGCTGTTTATTCAGCACACAATATTATCGCTGAAAATGGTAACATCCTCAGCGAGTCTGTCAAATATTCTGAGGGAATCACATACGCTGATATTGATGTTCAGCGTCTTGATACTGAGCGCAGAAAGAACAATAACTTCACTGATACAGACAAAGATGCGAAGATTCACTATGTGGATTTTGATATGCTGCTAAAACAGACTAAGCTCAATCGTAAATTCAGGAAACATCCGTTTATTCCTAGCGAAAAAGCTGAGCTCGATGCACGTTGTGAGGAGATTCTCACAATGCAGGCTGTCGGACTTGCTACACGAATGCAGAGTGCGTCTATCAGAGAGCTCGTGCTCGGTGTTTCGGGTGGACTTGACAGCACACTTGCTCTCATCGTCAGCGTTAAAGCTCTCGATATTTTAGGACTTAGCAGACAGAATCTTCACGCTGTATCAATGCCATGCTTTGGTACAACTCATAGAACAAAGAGTAATGCTGAAAAGCTTTCTGTTTCTTATGGAGCAGACTTTTCTGTTGTTGATATTTCAAAAGCTGTCAGACAGCATTTTGAAGACATTGGCCACGATGAGTCCAAACTCGATACAACTTACGAAAACGCACAGGCGCGTCAGCGTACACTTGTGTTGATGGATATTGCTAACAAACTCGGCGCTTTGGTTGTAGGCACGGGCGATTTGTCTGAGCTTGCACTCGGTTGGGCTACTTACAATGGTGATCACATGTCTATGTACGCTGTCAACGCTTCTGTTCCTAAAACTATGGTGCGACACCTTGTAAGATACGAAACAAGCCTTGTGACAAATGAGATTGGTTGCATCATCAATGATATTCTGGATACACCTGTTTCTCCTGAGCTTTTACCACCTGACAAGAATGGTCAGATTACTCAGGTTACTGAAGATGTTGTCGGCCCGTATGAGTTGCATGATTTCTTTTTGTACTATTTTGTACGTTATGGTTTTTCACCAGAAAAAATCTTCTATATGGCACTTAAAACCTTCGAGGGCGACTACGACAGATATACAATCAAAAAGTGGATGCAGAAATTCTTTATCCGCTTCTTTACTCAACAGTTCAAGCGTTCTTGTATGCCTGATGGTCCAAAAGTCGGTTCTGTCAGCCTTTCACCGCGTGGCGACTTTAAAATGCCATCTGATTTACAGGTGAGAATGTGGCTTGAACGAATTAACGAATTATAATCACACTTTTGTTAATAATAACCTTGGTGATATATGTGAAAATCTTTCTGAAACGCGACAAATCGTCTGATACATCAAGATACATTGTAGATAACGAAATCGGTAACGAATTGTACAAGGTCAACGGCAGATATACCCGCTCGTCACACCATTTGTATGTAATGAACGGGGATAACTGTGTCGCAAAGATAAGGGATACTCACTTGGCGCTTTTGCGTACGTGCTATGTCTCATCACCTGAGAATTCGTTTCACATTACCGTTTCGAATCTCAAAAGTAATATTAAGGTGAATTTTCATGGCACAACATATCGCATCAGGGGAGATGTACTCAATAAATCGTATGATATTATGGATATTGACAACACAGTAGTAGCATGTGTGTGCAGAAGATTTTCTACTTCTACAGAAACTCTTGAAATCAATATCAATAACAATAATTCACAACTTGCGTGTATTGCCACAGCGGTGTGTCTTGACAGTGTCAACACTGACGATGCTATGGCTTTACAGACAACATAACGGAGGTAAAACAATGGACAAATTATTAAAGATTTTATCTGAAAATTCTAACTATACAACTGCTCAGCTTGCTCTTATGCTTAACGAGCCTGAGGATTATATCAAAGCTCAGATTAAAGAGTACGAGGACTCAGGCATCATCAGAGGTTATCAGGCTATGGTTAACTGGGACAATGTTCCAAACTCTGGTGTTATGGCTATTATCGAGCTCAAGGTTACACCGCAGAAAGAAAAGGGCTTTGACGAAGTTGCCGAGAAGGTTATGATGTTCGACGAAGTTTCTTCGGTTTATCTTATGGCTGGCGCATACGACCTTGCACTTGTTGTAAAGGGTGAGACAATTCAGGACGTTTCTTCATTCGTTGCTAAAAAGCTGTCTGCTCTTGAGGGTATCGTGTCAACAGCGACACACTTTATGCTCAAGAGATACAAAGAAGGCTCGGTTGCGCTTGTAGATGTTGAAGAGCCGACAGACAGAAGGGAAATGGTACTGTGATAGATTACAACAGCAAAATTAACGACTCTATCAAGAGCGTCAAACCGTCAGGTATACGAAAGTTTTTTGATATAGTCAACGAAATGGACAATGTTATTTCACTTTCGATTGGTGAGCCTGATTTCAAAACACCATGGCATATCCGTAAAGCAGGTATAGATTCTCTGGAGATGGGCAGAACATGGTACACTCCAAATCGTGGTTTTATGGATTTGTGTAACGAAATCAGCAACTATATGCTAAGAAAGTGCAACCTTACATACGACCCGAAAACAGAAGTGCTCGTAACAGTTGGCGGAAGCGAAGCTATCGACGTAGCTATCCGTTGTCTTGTTGGCGCAGGTGACGAAGTGTTGATTCCTCAGCCTTCTTTTGTGTGCTATGAACCACTCACGATTATGGCTCAGGCTACACCTGTTATCATCCAAACAAAAATCGAAAACAACTTCAGACTCACGGTTGAAGACATAAAAGACAAAATTACTGATAAAACACGACTATTGATTCTACCTTTTCCTAACAACCCTACTGGTGCGATTATGGAAAAAGAGGATCTTGAAGCTATCGCACAGCTGGTTATAGAACACGACCTTATGGTTCTTTCTGACGAAATTTACTCCGAGCTTACTTACGGTGGTAAAAACCACGTTTCGATTGCTACTGTTGAGGGTATGAAAGAGCGTACAGTTGTTATCAACGGCTTTTCAAAGAGCTTTGCTATGACTGGATGGCGACTTGGTTTTGCGTGTGGTCCAAAGGAAATCGTCGCTATGATGACAAAGCTTCATCAGTTCTGCATTATGTCAGCGCCTACTACTGCTCAGTATGCTGCTATTGAAGCGCTTAAAAACGGCGATGACGATATTGTGTATATGCGTGACCAGTACGATATGCGTAGACGTCTTGTTGTTGGAAGTCTTAACAAAATGGGACTTACATGTTTTGAGCCAAAGGGTGCTTTTTATTGCTTCCCTTGCATCAAATCTACAGGACTTACATCAGAGGAGTTCTG
>JAZSHE010000046.1:0-1696 GCA_045533085.1 Ruminococcus sp. | reverse complement strand
GGTACAGGTCACGCTGTTATGATGGCAAAGGACTTTTTGAAAGAGAACAAAGGCGACGTGGTCATCCTGTGTGGTGACGCTCCGTTTATGGATAAAGATACAATAGCTGACGCTTTTTCACAGCACGATAGCGAAAATGCTTCGGCTACTGTTATATCAGCTGTGCTTGATGATTCAACAGGCTATGGTAGAATCGTCAGAAATGATGACAGCTCACTCAAAGCTATTGTAGAACAGAAAGAAGCTGACGAAGAAACTCTTAAAATCAAAGAGGTTAACTCAGGCGGTTACTGGTTTGATACAGAAGATCTGCTTTCTGTTTTAGATAAAATCACTGCTGACAATGCAGCAGCTGAGTACTATCTACCTGATGCGTTGAAACTATTACTCTCAGAGGGTAAAACAGTCGGCGCGTTCACAGCTTCATCTCCTGACACAGTTCTGGGTGCTAACGACCCACAGCAGCTTCAGGAACTCAACCAGATTGCAATCAATAAAGGTTACAAATAATCGTAGGATACGGTTTATGTGACGCACTAAAATATATACATCCACGTTTTTATTGTAGGGCACACAGTTCTACCCTACAATCAGAATCACAATACTTCACCAATTATTTATTCATATACATCATATCAAACAAAAAGGGGAATAATCAACATGAATTCACACGGTAAGGACATCAAGATTTTTACACTGAACTCAAACGTAGAAGTTGCTCAGGGTATCGCGGGCAGACTCGGTCTTCCACTTGGCAAGAGCGACTGCGCTACTTTCTCTGACGGCGAGATTGCGGTATCTCTTCACGAGTCAGTACGTGGTAGCGAATGCTTCATCGTTCAGTCAACATGTGCTCCTGTCAACGACAATCTGATGGAACTTCTCATCATGATTGACGCTATGAAGAGAGCTTCTGCTTCTTCTATCACAGCAGTTATGCCATACTTCGGCTATGCTCGTCAGGACAGAAAATCAAAAGCAAGAGATCCAATCTCAGCTAAGCTTTGTGCTGACCTTATCACAGCAGCAGGCGCTGACAGAGTCCTCACAATGGACCTTCACGCAGCACAGATCCAGGGCTTCTTCAACATCCCTGTTGACCACCTCGTTGGTGCTCCAATGCTCGCTGAACACATGAGAAATAAAATCGCAGGCAGAACAGACGAATTCGTAGTTGTTTCTCCTGACCTTGGCTCAGTTACTCGTGCCCGTAACTTTGCTGCTAAAATTGGTTGCCCTATCGCTATTGTTGACAAGCGCAGACAGCGTGCAAACGTTTCTGAGGTTATGAACATCATCGGTGAAGTTGAGGGCAAGAAGGTTATCCTTGTTGACGATATGATCGACACAGCAGGTACTCTTTGCAACGCAGCTAACGCTATCGTTGAAAAGGGTGGTGCTACTGAGGTTTACGCTTGTGCTTCACACGCTGTTCTCTCAGGCCCTGCTATCGAGAGAATCCAGAACAGTGCTATCAAAGAGTGCATCCTCCTTGACACAGTTCCAATCACTGAGGACAAGATGCTCGACAAGTTCACAATCCTCTCAGTTGCTCCACTGTTTGCTGAAGCTATCGAGAGAATTTACGAGGACAAGCCGGTTTCTCCAATGTTCCTTTAATCCAGTTTATCAGAGGGTGCACACGCACCCTCTTTTATATTAAGCGCCGAGCACCGTAGCCTTTAAAATCTCAATG
>JAZSHE010000077.1:0-13034 GCA_045533085.1 Ruminococcus sp. | reverse complement strand
GGCGACAACACTTTCTACAAGTGTCTGGAACTAACAGATGTAACTCTTCCAGAAAACATCACAGCAATTCCTGCAAATATGTTTTACAGCTGTGGCAAAATCAATAACATCAGCATTCCTGACACAGTAGAATCAATTCATCAGAGCGCATTCGCATATTGCTACAATCTGTCTGCACTCACACTACCATCAGCTCTTAAAAGAATTGACCAGCTGGCATTTATCAGTTGTACTTCACTCAACGAAATAACAATACCATTCAAGGTAGAAAACGTAGCAAAAAAAGCTTTCAGCGATTGCACGTCACTTTCAAAGGTTACATTTATGAACCCGACAACAATCATCAGCAACGACAACGTTTTTTACAACACATCCAAAAATCTGACAATCCACGGATACCAGAACAGCTCAGCCGAAAAATTCAGCAAAGATAACAACATAAAATTTGTTGTATCTTCTTCAACAGATTTAACAGCTACAGCTGTCGGTTATACCGAAATTTACAACGGAAATCCAGTCACCAAGGATATCGAAGTAACCGTAGAAAATGTACAGGGTGACTACTCTGTCAGTTTTTCAAAGGGAGCCGAATTTGACTTTGCCGCTTGTTTTGATAGCATCGAAAAGCTTTCACAGTACTGGAGAAAAGACTCTCCGTATGCTGACAGAATCAGTACATATCTTATTGATTGTGGAACCTACCCTATCAGCTACTGCGTTTACTCAAATGGTTCACAACCTGTATATGGTACAGTAAACATCGTTATCACAAAAGCTACTCCATCTTTCTGTTTCGAAAATGAAGCTCTCGAAATCCCATGGTACACAAAAGGTGATAACAGCACCGGCTTTGTAAATGAACTTTTAAATCTTGAAGACCTTGATATACTCAACTTAGAGCTGACAAGTGATAACACCGATATTCTTGTCGTCGACAGAAAAGGTAAAATCAAAGCAAAGAAATACGGCGAATGTACAATCAAAGCAAACTACAACGGTGACAACAACCACTATGCTCATTCTGCATCATACAAAGTTAAAATCTATCCTGTTGGCGTACTGACAATTGACAAATATCAGTGCGAATTTACTGAAGAACGTACCGTTATTTTACAGCGATATACAGGTAAAGATTCTTCCCACACGATTTCATCGAGTATTTTGGACAGTGATGTCACCGTCATCGGCGAAAACGCTTTCTACTCAAATAGTGTTTCTGAGGTTATTATCCCTGACAGCGTCACACATATCAGAAAAGATGCATTTAAATCCTGCTATCTGCTCAACAGCTTAACCCTCGGTGAATCAATCGAAACGATTGACGAATACGCTTTCAGCGGATGCAAAAAACTTTTAAGTGTTACAATCCCTGCTTCGGTCACAACCATAGGCAAAGAAGCATTTGGCTACACTGTCGCTACTGATACCGCTCCATCCACTAAAATCGAAGGATTTACAATTTATGGTTACAAAAATTCCGAGGCTGAAAAGTACGCTGAAGAAAACGGATTCGAATTTGTAGCACTCAAAAACGATGATATTAAGTACGAACTCGGCGATGTAGACCTTGACGGTCAATTAAGTATCCTAGATGCTACTGCAATACAGTTGCATATCGCAAGACTCGTTAAACTCAACGAAGAACAGCTACTTATCGCTGATGTCACAGAAGATGGTTCAACCGACATCCTCGATGTAACAGCTATCCAGATGAAGCTCGCCGGCATCATCTGAGTAATTTCTCACTAAATAAAGCTCTGTTTTTTGACTTTGTTCATAAAACAGAGCTTTTCTTTATCTTTATGCTAGGATTTATTGAACTTGTTTTTCTCTGCTGATATAATGAAAAACAGACATTATTTTCAGTTTTTGGAGGAAGTAGAAATGAAAAGAATCAAACAACTGTTAGCTTTTGCGGTAATAACGACAATGCTCATCTCATCACTGCCGTTTCAAGCAAACGCTGAACAAGCACATAAATCCGAATTACCTGAATCTTCACCAAGTCAACTTTATGACGCTGAAACAAATGGTGACTTTTCAGCTTATGGAACAGGCGATATTGGACTAAGCACAGAAAATCCTGACAACGTAAAAATCATTACATCAGTAAGCGATTACTATGAACTGACCGCAACAAACGAAAAGGGCAAAAAAGACGTTGCCCAGACAGGAGCTTCATCTCTCCCTTCTTCCGTGGATAACAGCTTGTCACCTTACTTTCCTGAGATTTCAAGTCAAGGTTCGCTCAACTCTTGTGTACCGTTTGCTTGTACTTACTATCAGTTCACTTATGAAATGAACAGGTCAAGAGGCGTCGCAACAACTAAAGACAACATCTTCTCTCCAAAGTGGACATTCAACTTTCTGAATCACGGCACAGGCTCCGGCACCAACTACGCTTTGGTGTACGCCATTTTAAAACAAAACGGATGCCCTTTCAATAAATCTTTTCCATATGATGCAAAAGATTATTTGAGCTGGAGTACAGACGAAAAAGTCTGGCGTGAAGCAATGCGTTACCGTCTCAAAGACCATCAGCTTTTTGACAGAATTGGTACAGAAGGCTTAGAAATCACATCCCCAGACGACACTGATTTACTTCCTATCAAAACGTCGCTTGCAAACGGCGACATCCTCACCTTTTCAACATTTATAACCAGCGTTGAAAAAGGCAAGAAAAAAATCAAAGCTCATCCGGACGCTCCTGAGAATGATAAATACGTAAACGAGCAGTATTTAAGAGAGTTACCTGCTACCGAGGGCGGTCATCGTATGACTATCGTCGGATACAACGACAACCTCTGGTGCGATATAAACGAAAACGACAAAGTAGACTCAGGCGAAATGGGTGCTCTCAAAATCGCTAACTCCTGGGGCCAATCCTACGCAAACAAAGGATATTTGTGGTTTGCTTACGATTCACTCAACCATGTTTCCTGTGTTGAGGGTATCAAGGAGAATCCAAACAGATATCACGCTATGACCGAAATCACCAGAATGGAAGTAAGCGCAAACGAGGGTAACGATATATACGTAAAATTTACCGTCAATACTGCAAACAGGTCAAAGTTCTACGCTATTTTCGAAGCATCATTACACGGCACTGAATATAAACGCTATTTGTTCGAAGATACCAGATATTTCGGCAACACAGACAATTACGCTTTTAACGGTACAACAAACGCCTGTGATGCAACCTTTGTTTATCCACTCGATGACTTATGTCCTAATCTTACAACTGATAATTTCGAAGACTACGACTTTTCAATAACCATCAAAGACAGTGTTTCGGACTCGAGCACCGTAATAGTAAAAAATGTATCTCTTGTAAACGAATACACAGGCAGAGAATACAAGGTTAACGCAAATTATCCGATAACCTTAAATGCAAGTGATTTCAGCACCCCTATCAAAGAAAAAACAACAAACAATGTCGTTGTTTATTACATCGGCTTTGACCAGCCTAACCTGCACTACAAAAAAGCAGGCTCCTCCACATTTACAAAAGTAAAAATGGAGGAAAATGCCGAGCGTCACGGATATCTGTATAAATACGTTTTGGAAGATACAAATTCGAACACTCAGATATATTTCAGCGATGACTCAGGCAAAATCGATAACAATTCAGGCTCTTACTACACCGCAAATATAGGACTTAACTACTATTTCACTAAGGGTCAGCGTGATGAACTGAAAATCACGGATTTGAAGATGACAAACGGAATCCCAGACATAAATAAACGCTGTCATCTCGATTTCAACACAACAGGTGGATATGAGCCGTACAAGTACAAGTACACACTCGAAAACCTCAGCACAGGTGAAACAAAAACCGTTAACTATACAGGCATATATGCTAACAACCCGTTTAGATTTGAAAAAGAAACCACATACAAAGTTACTGTAGAGGCAATGGACTACGCAAAGCAAACTACAAGCAGTTCCATTCTTATTGAAGTAACAGACCAACCGCTTCAAATAGTGTCACTGACACCTGACAAGAAAAACGGCATTGTATCAAAAGACCTGACTTTCACAAGCACAACCGAATTTGAGGGACTTATGTCAGGTCCACATACACCAAAATCACGTTTTGTTATCAAAGATAGTAGCGGCAAAACTTGTTTCGACGAAGTAATCAAATACTCAACCGCCAATTATGTCATCAACAGCACAACAACTGTTTGTAATTTTACTCCTCAAAAAGCAGGTGAATACACCCTCACCGTATCGCTGACAGACTGGTACGAGGAGTACACTGAAAAGACAATCAATTTCTCTGTTTATGATATGATTTATGGTGACGCTGACGGAAACGGCTCTGTCAACATTATGGACGCAACAATTATCCAGCACCATCTGGCAAACATAGAAACCAAGAATGCCATTTATCTCGACCTTGCTGATTGTGACACAAAAGAAAGCGTGAACATAATGGATGCAACCACAATCCAGCTCTACCTTGCACACAAGGAAAACAGCGGTAAAACAGGTAACATTGTCGAGTATATTCCACCAACAGAAGCACCAACTGAGACTCCAACACAAAAGCCTACAACCGCTCCTTCTGGCAACAAAGTTACATTTACAAATTCACTCAGCTGGAGTGGTACAATCTACTGCTACTACTGGAGCGACCAGAACACAGCAATGACATCGTGGCCGGGTGTGGCTATGACAAATTCAGGCACAAACGAATTTTCACAGACACTCTATACATTCGATGTACCAAATGGAGCAAACTACCTGATTTTTACAAACGGCAGTTCTCAGACAGTTGACATCAAGTACAGTGGCGGTGAAGTTAAATACTATGCACTCAACACAAAAACAGGCAACGGCTACAACGTCGAAACATGGTAATAAACACGCTAAAACCGCAATCTTTAAGGATTGCGGTTTAGTTTTTCAACACATCTTGAAACCAACTTATACTAATGATATACTTATGTAATGATATTGTTTATCGGGATTTAGGGGGAATTAACGATGAAAAAACGCACAATCAGGCTGTGTGCGCTTGTACTGATTATGACTTTGATAACATCTTTGTCCGCTCCAATATGTACAAATGCACAACAATCAGTCCAAAACACTCCAGCTCTTTACGATGGTAAAACTTTTGTAAAAACTGAAGATGAAAACGGTATTCATTTTTACGGAGTGACAGGCGATGTACCTGTAGAAGAAAGCGATATACCAAAAAACATTAAAACTGTCAGCTGCAAAGAAGATTACTATGCGCTCAATCAAAACAGCAACGACAAAAAAAGCATCGCATCTATCGGAGTTTCTGCACCTCCTGCTTTCGTGGACAATAGTACTTCAAAGTACTTTCCTCAAATCGGAAATCAGGGTCAGCTCGGCTCATGTACCTTCTTTGCACAGATTTACTACCAGTTCACATATATGATGAACAGAGATATGGATATCACGACCACACCTGAGAACACATTTTCACCACAGTGGGCATACAATGTAGTTGCAGGTACCGATAACCTAATTGGACCTTATTACGATTGTTTCAGTTTTATGCAGAAACAGGGCAACGTATTTCTCAGTCAGGTACCGTATACACTGGATACAACTTCGTACAGTCCTTCCGAAGAAATCTGGAGAACATCTATAAATTACAGAATCAAGGATTTCTATAAAATAGATAATGTAGGTACAAAAGACAAGATGATTACTTCTGCCGATGACGAAGACCTGATCCCTATCAAAACTGCTCTTGCAAACGGAGAAGTTCTCACCTATTCCACACACATCAATAGCTGGAAAAACGTAGAACTCAAAACAAATCCACAAGCACCTGAAAACGACAAGTATATAGGTGAATACGCTGTAGTAGCTGAGATTGGCAGCGAAGGCGGTCACAGAATGACTATAGTCGGCTACAACGATAACCTGTGGGTTGATATTAACGAAAACAACCGTGTTGACCAGGGCGAAATGGGCGCGCTAAAAGTCGCAAACTCATGGGGCGATGAATACGCTAACAAAGGCTTTATTTGGATTGCGTACGATGCTCTGAACGAAACTTCATGTGTTGAAGGCACAAACTTCCCTGCAAACAGAAACGAAATTATGGGTGAAATCGCGGGCATAAATGTCCTAAAGCACAAAACAGATTCGACTTTGTATCTCAAATACACATTAAATACAGCTGACAGAACTCAAGTAAGATTAACCCTTGTTGCCGAAAAAGATGGTACAATTTATTCACGCAACGCTTACTCTAACGAATATTCAGGAGAAAAGATTGCTTACGATGGTTCAAATACAGCAACAGACGCTACTATGATACAGTTGCTAAGCAGTGTCGTTCCACAAATAACCAGCGAAAACTTGTCTGACTACAGCTTTAGCTTAATACTCAAAGATGAAACAGATGACGATAAACCCCTCACTGTCAAAAACTGTGAAATCGTTGACGAAAGCACAAACAGAATCTACAAACCTCAAAACGTTTATCCTTTTACTCTCAATGGTAGTGAGAAGACCATTGAGTTCACACAATCATCACTCAACCACGCTGTTGTGTATTACAGAGGTTACGATGCACCTACAATAAACTACAAAGTAGGCAACTCAGACTTTATGAGTGCAAACGGTGTAGCACTTGAAGCCAACACCGAAAGACGCGGATATACACACAAATATGTTATCGACCTAAAATCAAATGACAGCGCAACACTGTACTTCACCGATGGAAACGACAAAATAGATAACAACAATGGCAAGTATTTCACAGCAACAAAAGGACTCAACTATTTTGTTACAGAAAACGTAGGGAAACCATTTGTTATGAATTTTCACAAAAACTTTGAAGGTGAAATAGACGTCGACGAATGTGCTACTTTTGACGTTGAAGCAAGCGGCGGATACGACCCATACTTATACAGCTATACTGTAACTCAACTCGAAACAGGCGAAGAGGTGACCGAGAATTTTGACACTCGCTCATATCTCAACTATTATTTCAGAAAAGCAGGAGATTACAAAATCACCGTAAAAGTCAAGGATTTCTCTGACACGGTTTATTCTGACAGTATGGTAGTAACAATCAAAGACCTTCCGTTTGAATTTGATACTATGTATACAAACAAGAAAACTCATCTTGTCGGCGATGAGATGACCATCACTGCAGTTACAAAACACGAGAAAATCAAATACACAGGCAGACCTGAAAACCTGTACCAGTTTACTGTTAAGGACGAGAATGGTAATGTATGCTTTACAAACGAAAAGTCAGCAAATCAATACAATCTGAACGTACGTTTCTGTACAGTAATTCAGCCATACACTCCTAAAGAAGCAGGCAACTATACTGTCACAGTATCTTCAACTGATGCCAACAACCAGTATGCCGAGATGACAACACAATTCGTTGTAAAAGATAAACATTTTGGTGACTCAAACTCTGACGGTGATGTAAATATTATGGATGCTACTACAATTCAGTATTATCTCGCAAATGTGTTCACCGATGAAGATGTCAATCTAGAAACAGCAGACTGTGATAGCACAAATGATGTCAATATTATGGATGCAACCTACATCCAGCTTTATCTTGCAAAAAAAGACAACTGTGGAAACACGGGCAAGATTATACAGTACATCCCACCTACTGAACCTGTGACTGAAAAACCAACAGATACTCCAACCGAAAAGCCAACCGATCCACCTGCGACAAAGAACACTGTAACATTTACAAACTCTCTAAAATGGAGTGGTACAATCTACTGCTACTACTGGAGTGACGAAAATACTGCGATGACATCATGGCCAGGTGCTCAGATGACAAACTCAGGCACAAATGATTTTGGCGAAACACTGTACACATTCGATGTGCCGGATAATACCAAGTACATCATATTCAACAACTCAAGTGTTCAGACAGTTGACATCTCATATCCTGGTGGCGAAATACGATACTACCCACTCAACACAAAAACAGGCAACGGATATAACGTCGAAACCTGGTAATCAATCATAACCACCCGCAAAACGGGTGGTTATTTTTTTACACGCAGACCCAAATTAATAACAAAAAGAAATTAAAGTATATATGTAAATAAAGTGTTACACTTAGAGTGATTATCTTGACTTAGACTAATAAAAGAACTAAAATTTACATATCATATCAATGGAGAAATTTATGAAACGCAGTATAACTTGTATTATTGCTTTAATTATATCGCTAAGTATGCTTATTCCTGCAAACATAATAACCGCAGACGCAGCAGCGAATTTTTACAACTCTGCTACAATAGCACCAATAAGAAATCATATCGAAAAAGATGCAGGACTTGGAAACCATGTTACAGTACAGGGTGCCTGCACCGATTCAAAATACGCATATTTTGCAGTCAACGCAGGATACACCACTATCCTCAAATATAACGTAAACACATGGGAGCTTGTCAAAAAAAGTAGCGGCAACCCTCTGGGGCACGCTAACGATATGACGTACAACTCACACCTTGATAAAATTGTAGTAGCCCACAACTCACCTGATTACGATGTAATTTCTTTCGTCGATCCTGATACATTGAGAATAGTTGAAACGAGAAAAATCAAACACAAAATCTATTCCATTTCTTACAACGCAAAATACAACACCTATGTTGTCGGTCTTAGTGGAACATATAATTTTGCTTTTCTTGACAACAGCTTTGAAGAAATCGAAAAAATCGAGGGATACAAAAGCGGTTTTCTCAGACAGGGTGGCGACTGCGACGATAACTACATCTACTTTGTACAAAGTGGTGGTGGCGGAAACCTTATCGTCGTATACGATTGGTACGGTAATCTCGTTGACACTATTTCTGTCAACAAATCGCTCGAAATCGAAAACATTTTCCACGTTGGCAACACCGTCTACTGCACATTGCATTACTACGGAAATTTTGTTGTACGTCTTGGTATCAGCGATAAAACAGCAATTAAATATACAATCAAATTTGAACCAAACGGAGGTAGCGGAAAGATGGATAATCTGACCGTTACCTACGGAAAAGATAAACTTCTTCCTGCTTGTACGTTCAAACGAGAAAACTACACTTTCGGCGGTTGGATTATGGAGCGTGACAGCTACAAAACCACGCTTGGTAAAAAATCTCCGTATAGCAAAGATGAGTGGCTCAAAGATGACAAGCTGTACGAATACTCTTTGTTCAAAGATAAAAACAAAGTCAGCAAAACCACAAACGTAGGAAACGTAACAGCCAGAGCTTTCTGGATCGCTGATAATTATCAGGTAAACTATGACCCTAACGGTGGTGAAGGTGAAATCCCATCACGCACAGTTTATTACGATGAAATGTTTAACATCGCAGAAAGCAATCTTGTAAAACAAGGTTATGTTTTTACAGGATGGACAGTCCATCGTGATGTTGACGGGAAAGTATACGGCTACGGCAAGGACAAGGATACTCCTGCATGGCTTTTGCCTAAGCACGTTGCAAAGCCTTATGTTTTCAAAGAATCACAGCAAACATCAAAACTCACCTATGACGGTAGCGTAACATTCCTTGCTCACTGGCAGCTTGCGTTTAATTTCTCAAAAGATGGCACAGAGCTTAACAGCTATATCGGTGTTGATACAAAGGTTGATTTTCCAAAAGAATACAACAAAGTCAACAAAATCTGCGACGAAGCTTTTGCCAACAACACAACAATCATCAGCGTAAACATCCCTAACACCATTGATATTGTTGGTAAAAACGCGTTTAACAACTGTACCGCACTAAGGGAAATACACTTTGATATGCACATGCCGAAAAATGTTGACTGCACTGCGTTCAACTCGCCTTACGCCAAACGTTTTTATTATTCAAACGGACATCAAAACGATATTTTCATTGGTTTATATACGGGTAGCTTTTCGTACGACTACCTGTACTATGTCTGCAATAACTTCTTCATATAAAACAAAAACCATCTGCAATCACCACAAAAGGTATGCAGATGGTTTTCTTTTATTCGTACAAAAATGAAATCTCGCAATGAGTATACTGAGGGTCAACAGCCAATATTTTGCCACTTTCATCATCTATGGATATATTAAATACACCATTGTCATTTCTCCCCTTGTAAACTATTGTCCCATCATCATGGGATACTTTCTGAAGCTGTATCAACGATATGCTGTCAAGCACATCAAAAACTACCTGAAACGGATTATCACCGTCAAGATAATCGTCAGTTGTTATACATCTGAGCTCATCATATTCAATGTATAAAGTCGAATTAACACGATGATAGGAAAGTCCTTGTATACTATCGGGAGAGACCACGTTTATCCTGACATCATCTACTGAATTAGCGGTTATTTCAACAACCATCTCTATATCATCCGTAGTTATTTTTGCTTGTGATACAAACTGAGTCAACGGCAAGGTGAGCTCTTTCTGATTCTCACAACCACAAAGATTCATAACAAAAAAAGAAATCGCAAGAAGCGATGCTGAAAATTTTCTCATAAAAACCTCCAAGTCATATTCCTTGCAATTCCTGTGTTTTATTATTCAACTGTCTTAAAAGCTTTTGGCAGATACGTAATTATATCGCGTGGAAGCATAGCACTTTTTGAAATCTCTCTTGATGCAAAATCTCCTGCAAGACCGTGGATATACACACCAACACAACAAGCCTCAAAACTGTCAACACCTTGTGCGATTAGCGATGCAATTACTCCTGAGAGCACATCTCCCGAACCACCTTTTGCCATACCGCTGTTTCCTGTTTTGTTTATACGGGTTCTGACTCCATCAGTTACAACAGTGTCCTGTCCTTTGAGGACAATAGTTGACGATAGCTTTCGCGCTGTCTTTTCAGCAACTTCAACACGGTTACGCTGTATATACTCTACACTAAGCCCTGTGAGTCTCGACATTTCCTTTGGATGTGGTGTCAGAATTGTATCTACAACAGTGTCGTTCAATACATCTATATTCATCGAAACTGCATTTATGCCATCAGCATCAATAAGCATAGGAACTTTGCATCGTGGAACAAACTTTTTGACAAATTCAATCGTTTCATCACACAGCTTCAGACCACATCCAAGCATAACAGCAGAGCATTTGTCAGCGTTTTCTAAAAGAAAGTCAAGCGAATCTACCCTAACAGTCCCATCACCACTATCTTCAAGCGGTAAAAATACCGCTTCGTACACTGACGAACTGACAATCGGATATATACTTTCTGGCAGTGCGACTTTCAATAGCCCAACGCCACTGCGCAACGCCGCCATTGATGACAGCGTACACGCACCACTCATCGAATAGCTTCCGCTGATATTGAGCAGTGTACCCATTGTGCCTTTATTGGCATCATCGGGTCTTTTTGGCATATTGCCTCTCACAAAATCTTCGGTAATAATTTTCATATTATTTTAAGAGATACAGCTTTCTTGCAACATCGTGCTTTAAATACGGACGGATACCTTCAAGCGTTTTTTCTTTTGGAGAAAAAACAACTCCACATCTTCCTTTTGCTTCGTTGTGGAAGGTAAATACATAGTTATCTTCAGAATAGTCAGTAGCTCCAACATGATAAACCTTGTTGAATTTGCGCTTATTCATCTCTTCGTCGTTGTATTTAAAGATATCGTCAATCACTTTGATATCGAGCTTCAGAACATTTTTACGGTTGCGCTTAGCGATAATCTTGTCAACACGGAAAGTTCCGGAAAGAGAAGAGTATTCGTACTCGATATTAAGACCTGTTATAAGCATCCAAGCGCCGTAAATACAGAACAATCCCGCAAACAAACCGATGTATACAACATACGCCTGCTTTATAATCAAAGCAAGGGCAATAATTGACACTGGTATCAGGACAGCACCGAGTAAAATCAAAACAATATTAAGGATATACTTTGAATCCTTTTCTCTTTTTACAACCTGTTCAACCAAATTATCCATAAACAATCGTTCCTTCCTTAATCTATATTAAATACAATACCACAAAGGAGGATTTTTTTCAATAAAACTCTTGCAAAATTTCATGATTAATGATAAAATCAGGAGGATAACACGTTGACAAAGGAAGTAACTGTCAAACGATTTTTGCAAAGAGATTTTTCGTCACAGGCTGAAAACGAAAAACTGGAATCTGACAGCGAAGTTCCCTTTCGAGTGGCAAGGCTGAATGCGTAAGCTAGTAGGCTTTGACGGCTGACACCGTTACCTGTCGCCTTGAGTGTCCGTTTCAAACGGAAATTAGGGTGGTACCGCGGAATTTTTCCCGTCCCTTTTTGTGGACGGGATTTTTTTTATTTTATCGGAGGAATCTATGAGAGAACAAATTGAACAGCTGAAAATTCAGCTCAAAAACGAACTCGAAGCTGTCAGCAATCTTCAACAGCTCGACACAATCAGAGTCAAGTACCTGGGAAAAAAGGGTCTGGTCACTGACCTTTTGAAGGGTATGAAAGATTTATCAAACGACGAAAGAAAAGCAGTTGGTGCTTTAGTTAACGAATTAAAGCAGTCAGCAAACGAAGAAATCACAAAGAAAACAGAAGAACTCAAAGAGGCTGAAATCAGAAAAGAAATCGAAAGTATGCCACTGTTTGACGTGTCAATCCCAACAAATCTTGATCGTGGTTCATACCACCCTATCACACTTGTTCAGCGTGAGTGCGAAAGAATCTTCAAGTCAATGGGTTTCACTGTTGAGGATTACTCAGAGGTTGTTACTGACTACGAGTGCTTTGAGTCTGTTAACATCCCTAAGAACCACCCTGCACGCGATATGCAGGATACATACTACCTTGAAAACGGTCAGCTGTTAAAGAGCCAGACATCCGCTGCTCAGAACGCTATTTTACGAAAGTACGGCGACGCTCTCAGAAATGATGGCAAACCAATCAAGGCTATTTTCCCAGGCAGATGCTTCAGAAACGAAGCGACTGACGCTTGTCACGAAAAGACATTCTTCGAGATGGAAGGTATGATGGTTGACAAGGATATTTCAATTTCTAACCTCATCTACTTTATGAAAACAATGCTTTCTGAAGT
>JAZSHE010000057.1:0-1710 GCA_045533085.1 Ruminococcus sp. | reverse complement strand
AAGGGCATTGACGGTTTCTGGAATGATATGAACGAACCTGCTATTTTCTACTCTGAAAAAGGTGTTGAACGTGCTTTCAAAGAAATCGAAAAGTACAAGGAAATCCCTCTTGACGCAAACACCTTCTTTGATTGCAGAGACGTTTTTGCTAAACTCTCCAACTCACAGGAAGACTACAACTCTTTCTACCACAACTATAATGGTAAAACATATAAACACAACGATATCCACAACCTCTATGGCTACTTTATGACAAAGTCAGCATCAGAGAGCTTCAAGAGAAACATACCGGACAAACGTATACTGATGTTCTCCCGCGCCTCATACATTGGCGCTCACCGTTACGGCGGTATCTGGACAGGAGATAACCACTCCTGGTGGTCACACATTCTTCTATGCCTAAAACAGATGCCATCCCTTAATATGTGTGGTTTCCTTTACACAGGCTGTGATATGGGCGGTTTTAACTCAAACTGTACAAGAGATTTGTTGCTCAGATGGCTTTCACTTTCTATCTTCACACCATTGTTCAGAAATCACTCTGCTTGCGGTACAAAAGACCAGGAGTGCTTCGCGTTTGGTGATACAGATGCATTCAAGAATATTGTTGATCTCAGATATCGTTTGATTCCATACATCTACAGCGAGTATATGAAAGCTACTCTTAATAATGATATGTATATTCGTCCGCTTTCTTTCGATTACGAAAACGACGAGATGGCTAAAAATGTAGAAGACCAGCTTATGGTCGGCGACTCGCTTATGATTGCACCTGTTTATACCCAGAACGCAAACGGCAGATATGTTTACATTCCTGAGAATATGACTCAGTTAAAACTTAACAATGACGGTTCAATCACAGAAAGCAAAATTGAAAAAGGCCACCACTATATCAATGTTGCTCTTGATGAAGTTGTGTTCTTTGTAAAAGAAGGACGCTGTGTACCTCTATGTGATAGGGCTGATAATGTTGAAGCTATTGATGATGATACAATCCAGCTTTACGGAACTGGCAGCTCTTACGAACTTTACACTGATGACGGTTTTAGCACATCGCCAACACTTTCTAACATTAAAACTCTCAGCAAATAAAAAACAAGGCACTCATTACGAGTGCCTTGAACTTATTGTAATGTAAATTATGCGATAATTTCGCCGTCAACTGTGCCAACGATACCAGCAGCATTTGACTCGTCTGTATCGATGTGCATAGCAGGCGCAAAGTTAGGATGTACACGGCACACAACGTCGCCGAATACGAGCTTTCTGCCCTCGCCACCTACAGCAACAGAAACAATCTGCTTATCCTCAACACCGAACTGCTCAGCAGCTTCAGGAGTTAAGTGGATATGTCTCTTAGCAACGATGATACCATTATCGATTTCAACCTCGCCACAAGGACCAACGAGCTTACAACCAGGTGTATCAGCAACATCACCTGACTCTCTTACAGGAGCTGTAACACCAAGCTTACGAGCATCAGTAAAAGCGATTTCAATCTGATCGGCAGGTCTGAAAGGACCAAGGATTGACATAGTGAGCTCACCCTTTGGGCCAACAACAGTTACCTTCTCAGCACAAGCAAACTGACCTGGCTGTGAAAGATCCTTTTTGTTTGTGAGAGTTGCGCCCTCACCATAAAGTGTAGCAAAAGTTTCTGCTGTAACATGGATGTGACGAGCAGAAGTTTCAACCATAATTTTCATAGTA
>JAZSHE010000085.1:0-4219 GCA_045533085.1 Ruminococcus sp. | reverse complement strand
ACTACATCGCAGAAGGCTCTACAATGATGGAGTATTTCCTCACAAAGTGATATTATAATTCTCACATAGAAAAACCCGCTTGTGTTATCTTCACAACCGGTTTGCTGTTTCTATAATATCAGCTTATTTGTAAATAGTGCCAGCTCAAATTAACTCAAGAGCTTCTTCTAAAGCGTTTGCAAGCTGGTCAGGACAAGAAGTTCCCCTGCCACCGCAGTCGATACCTTTGAGTTTTTCTATAGCATCGTTTGCATCCATACCAACAACGAGCTTTGCAACACCCTGAGTGTTACCCGAACAACCTCCCATAAAACGGCACGCTGTGATAACATCGTCCTCGATTTCTACTTCTATCATACGCGAACAAACACCGCGTGGTATATAGGTATGTTTCATAGTATAACCTGCTTCGCGAGTATAATATATTATGTAGCGGTCAAAAGTCAAGAAATCACAGCAAAAATATTTTAAAAATACTATAGCACAAATAACGATAATATGATAAAATGTTATGACACACTACAAATTTCAAAGTTTTTCGGAAGATGATATAATGAATTATAAAATCAATCTGGGAGCGTGGGGGAGCATCTTTGCTGTGCCTACCTCTTTGGTCGACTCCCACATTAAACTCTCAACTGAATCTCAGCTCAAGGTGCTTTTGTACATCCTGCGTCATAGCGATAAGGATAACACCGTTGAAGATATATCAAAGGCTACAGCTGTCCACCCTCAAGAGGTGAAAAATGCCGTAGAATTCTGGATTTCACGCGGACTTGTAGCGGCAGCAAACAACGCTCTTGCTGTGCCTGATTCTCAAATCTCACAGCCTGCTGTTACACAGGAAAACACCGAACCTGTGGTATCGCACGCACCTGCTGTGAAACCTCGTGCTGTGTCACGTTCACAGCGACCTGACCCTACCTACGTTGCACGAAGACTGACCGAAAACACTCAGCTTGCACAGCTCATGGATGAAGCGCAGATTGCGCTTGCAAAACCGCTCTCAAGCGGCGACACTGCAACGCTTGTGATGCTCCACGATACCGACGGACTCCCGTGTGATGTTCTTGTACTGCTCATCAATTACTGTGTTTCTATCGGCAAAGGCAATATGCGTGCGATTGAGCGAATGGGCACCCAGTGGGGCGCTCAGGAGATATATACTCTCGAGCTTGCTGAACAGAAGATTATCAGCGATTCACGTTCCAATAACGCTTGGACAAAGGTTGCTAAGGTTTTTGGCATCAAAAACATTGGTTCTCCGACAAAAACTCAGCTCGAGTACGCTGACCGCTGGGTTAACGAGTGGGGATTTTCTGACGATATGTTGCTCGAAGCTTACGAGCGTTGTGTTGACCACAAAGGTGAGTACAACATCAAATACATCAATGGTATTCTTTCGAAGTGGTACGCTTCTTCAATATTTAACCTTGACGATTTAAGAGCCGCTGACGAAAAATCAGCACAGAAAAAGAGTAAAACTTTGAAAACAGAAAAAGAACGCCACGCTTCATACGATATCTCAGCGTTCGACAAAAAAAGTCTGTTCAATGATTAAAGGTGATTATATGGCATATAGTAAAAAGGTTTATGACATAGCAAAAGACAAGCTCAACTCACGCAGAGTCAATGCTCTCAATATCGCTGATTTCAGAAAAAATGAGTTGTTTTCACAGTTTCCTCGTCTTAACGAAATTGAGCGCAAACTCACCGAAATCGGCATCAATACAGCGCGAGCTGTATTCAGCGGTAAAGATGCAGCGGTCGAACTTACTTCTTTAAAAGAAAAAAGTATTGCCTTACAGAACGAGTTTAAACACATTCTTGTATCAAACGGCTACAGCGAGGATTATCTTGAACCTCATTTTGTGTGCGAGAAATGTAAAGATACGGGATATGTTGAGCTGGAAAACAAAACAATCGTCTGTGATTGCTACAAAAAGCTTATGAGTGACGTTGCGTGTGAACAGCTCAACAAGATTTCTCCGCTTTCACTTTCCAGTTTTGACAGCTTTGATCTTGGTTGTTACAGCGAAATTCCTGACAGTAATGGCAATATTCCATACACCCGTATGAACAAAATCTACGATTACTGCCTCAATTACGCAAAGACATTCAGACCTGATTCCAAGGGTATAATGATGCGTGGTGACACAGGACTTGGCAAAACACACCTTAGCCTTGCTATTGCTAACGAGGTTATTAAAAGCGGATATTCAGTTGTATATGTTTCTGCACCTGATATTCTGTCAAAACTTGAACGCGAGCATTTTTCGTACAATTACTCTAACGAAGAGCAGCTCATGCAGTCGCTTTTAGAGTGTGATTTGCTTATTATTGATGACCTTGGCACAGAGTTTAGCACTCAGTTTTCATCAACAACGGTGTACAATCTGTTCAACTCACGCATAAATATGGGAAAACCTGTTATCATCAGCACCAATCTGGATGCTGAAGGTCTCGAAAAAATATATTCACAGCGTTTTGTGTCCCGAGTGATGGCGACCTGTCCTGTACTTCATTTCATCGGTACTGACTTCAGATCTCTTTCATAACCTAATCGTTGTATACGTATCAACCCGTGTCTGTGACTTCAGATGCGGGTTGTTCTTTTTGCTTAGATTCGCTTGTTTTTATCGTGTTTTTAGCGTGTTTTTAAAAAACGATGAAATCAATCAGTTATTAGTCTTGACTTTGGCGCTTTAAAATGTTAAAATGTTATCAATTTTTATAAAGAGGTTTATGATATGACTATTGTACATTTACTCGAAGAAAATGCGAAAAAGTTCCCACAGGACGTCGCACTTGTAGAGATTAACCCTGAACAACCTGAAACACGACGACTCACTTGGAACGAATACGAGCTCGTTGAGCCTACACATCGTGTGCCACATTATCGTCGTGAGATCACATGGGAGGTTTTCAACGAGAAAGCTAACCGTTGTGCAAATATGCTCAAGCATAACGGCATCGGCAAAGGCAAGAAGGTTGCTATCCTTCTGATGAACAGCTTGATGTGGCTTCCTATTTATTTCGGTATTTTAAAGACTGGTGCGCTTGCTGTACCGCTTAACTTCAGATATTCACCTGACGAAATCGACTACTGTCTTGATTTAGCAGAAGCTGACGTTCTTATTTTCGGACCTGAGTTTATCGGCCGAGTTGAGCGTATCGCTAACAAGGTGTCAAAAAAATGCACACTCATCTATTACGGTGGTGGTTGTCCTGCTTTTGCTGAGGATTACCGTGACCTCGTTTCTGAACATTCAGGTCATTTCCCTGAGTGCGAACTCGAGGAGTCTGATGATGCGGCGATTTACTTCTCATCCGGTACAACAGGCTTCCCGAAAGCTATTTTACATAACCACGAAAGTTTGATTCACTCATGCAGAGTTGAACAGAATCACCACAGCCAGACAAAGGACGATTGTTTCCTTTGTATCCCTCCACTTTATCACACAGGTGCTAAAATGCACTGGTTTGGTAGCTTGCTCACAGGTTCAAAGGCTGTTATCTTAAAGGGCACACAGGCTAAGAACATACTTGAAGCCGCAAGCTCGGAAAAGTGCACAATCGTGTGGCTTTTAGTTCCTTGGGCACAGGATATCCTGAACGCTCTTGATCGTGGTGAAGTTAATTTGGAGGACTACGACCTCTCTAACTGGAGACTTATGCACATTGGTGCACAGCCTGTACCACAGAGTCTTATCAAGCGTTGGCTTGAATATTTCCCTGACCATCAGTACGATACAAACTACGGTCTTTCTGAGTCTATCGGTCCTGGTGCTGTTCACCTTGGTGTTGAAAATGTACGCAAGGTCGGCGCTATCGGTGTTCCTGGCTACGGCTGGCAGGTTAAAATCGTTGACCCTGATGGGGTAGAGGTCAAGCAGGGTGACGTTGGTGAGCTTTGTCTTAAAGGTCCCGGTGTTATGACCTGTTATTATCGTGACCCTGAGGCAACTGCAGCAACACTTAAGGACGGTTGGCTTTTGACAGGTGATATGGCTATGGTTGATGAGGATGGCTTTATCTTCCTTGTTGACCGTAAAAAGGATGTTATTATCACAGGTGGTGAAAACCTTTACCCTGTACAGATTGAGAATTTTATGGCTTCATATGAAAAAATCAAGGATGTTGCTGTTATAGGACTTCCTGACACTCGTCTCGGCGAAATCGCAACTGCTATTATTGAAGTTAAAAAGGGTATGACCTG
>JAZSHE010000011.1:0-6409 GCA_045533085.1 Ruminococcus sp. | reverse complement strand
CATATGATTCAACTGCTGACGATATCGACGCAATTCTCAACGAACTTCGAAACAGAAGAGAAGACTAAATTTTATGTGATAAGAAAACAGCCCGTGTGATACATGGGCTGTAATTTTTTGCAACAAAAAAGAGGAGAGTTTTCATAACTCTCCGCTTTTGCTTTTATGTATTGATTATTCGCAGAAGAATACGTCCATACCTGTTGTTTCGCCGTCAGCAACGATGTATGCCTTTGACTCTTCTGGCTTAACGTATACTGTGTAAGACTTCTTGCCTTCAACAACCTTCTTTACGTTCTCCTCGATGTCAGCAACTGATACTGTAGCACCACCGAACTGGATATAAAGGTCAACCTTAGCAGCTGATTTCTTAGCTGTTGTCTTCTTTGTAGCAGCCTTCTTAGCTGGAGCTTTCTTCTCTTCAGCCTTTGGAGCCTCAACCTTTGTCTCTACCTTTGTTTCAGCCTTAGCTGTTGTAGCAGCCTTCTTTGTAGCTGTCTTCTTTGTTGCAGCAGCCTTTGTTGTCTTCTTAGCTGTTGTCTTCTTCTCTTCTGTAGTAGCTGTTGTAGCAGCCTTCTTTGTTGTTGCCATTGTGTAGTCCCTCTTTCAAAAATATTAAAGAATTACGCCTTTTAACAAAATTACGTGCAAATCCCTGATTTGCAAGATAATTATAGCTTTTTCAAATTGTAAAATCAAACTTATCGTACCAAATTCGGACATTTGACCAAACAGCGGTGTAATTAGAGCCTGTTTTGTGTATATATGACAATGAAAACTTGGTGTTTTTTGTAGACTATCCCTTTTTTGCCCAGCAATTTTGCTAAATTATGATGGAGCAAATTGTGCAAAAAATGTATAAAAATCGCGGGTTATGTGTGTTTTGTACTAAAGCGGATTTAAAAAAATGTATTATTTTACTATATGAGTATTGTTATATGTGAATCGAGGTAGTATAATATCAGGGTGTGAATTTCAGACTGTTGTTTCAGTTTGCTATATAGTTTGGAAGAAGGGGTAAAAATGCTCAACAGCTTTTTGACGGTGTCACAGCAGGTGCTGATACTGTTTGTGCTTATCGGTATCGGTTTTTTCTGCGGAAAAACAAAAATTATCAACGAAACAGGTTCAAAGGTTATCGCAGACGTTGTGCTGTTTTTTGTAACGCCATGTGTTATCATCAACGCATTTCAGCGCGAGTTCGATGTAACAATGCTGATAAAGCTCATTGTATCGGCGGTGTGCTCTGCGGCAATACTATTTTGTAGCGTAATTGTCGCACAACTTCTGTTCAGGAAACATAACAAAGACAAAGCCTGTGTATACAAGTTTGCTACAGTTTTTTCAAACTGTGGTTTTATGTCGTTGCCGTTGCAACAGGCGTTACTGTCAGATGAAGGTGTTTTCTTTGGTGCTACATTTGTGGCTATGTTCAATATATTCGTGTGGAGCTACGGCATCATCACGATGAAGGGCGAAAACGAAAAAGGAGCTATGCTTAAAATTCTCATCAATCCGGGAATTATCGGTACAATTATCGGTATCGTACTGTTTTTGTGTTCTGTTACATTACCGACTATTGTGGCACAGCCGGTCACATATATGGCGGCACTCAATACTCCTGTGCCAATGCTGATTATCGGCTATTATCTCTCAAAGGCGGATTTGAGGAAAGCATTCACTGATTTGTGGTCTTATGTATCAATGGCGCTAAGACTTGTAGTGTTGCCGCTTGTGACGCTTTTTGTGTTGATTTTGTGTGGCATCAAGGGTGTGCTTTTGGTATCGCTTATCATTTCGGTTGCATCACCGGTTGCTGCAATCACGACAATGATGTCAGCAAAGTACAATCGTGATACGGAGCTTTCTGTGTCGCTTGTGTCAGCATCAACCTTGTTGTCACTTTTTACAATGCCACTTATCGTTGGCCTTGCGCAATATTTATCATGAGAACGACGGACTTTGCAAAGCAGGGTCCGTTTTAGTTTGTTGCGGTTTGTTTTGGTGTAATCGGTTTAATCAACCAAAAATATATTGTAATATCGCGAAATTAGTCTTTGTTTTTTTACATCTTTGTGTTATAATCGAAATGATATGCGGTTTTACTGTGTGTTTTCAGGAAACGGAAAATCCGTGCTGAAAGGAAAATGTATGAAAAAGATTATTTTAGCGTCAGCCTCACCAAGGCGACAGGAGCTTTTAAAGGATGTAGTAAGCGACTTTGAGGTTATCGTATCAGACGTCGACGAAACTATACCTGATAATATGGACGTGAGCGAAATCGCTTCATATCTTGCGCTTTTAAAAGCGCGGGATGTTGCTAAAAATCATGGTGACGGTGTTGTTATCGGTAGTGACACGGTGGTTTTTGCTGACAACGTTGCCCTTGGTAAACCAAAAAGCGAGATTGAAGCCTTTGAGATGCTCAGATTTTTAAGCGGCAGAAAGCATACTGTGATGACGGGTTGTGCTATCGTGTGCGGTGAAAAAGAGGTTTGTTTTTCTCAGGAAACTGAGGTTGAGTTTTACGAGCTTGGCGACGATGAAATCAACAGCTATATCAGCACAAAAGATCCGTTTGACAAGGCTGGAGCATACGGCATCCAGTCACAGGGAAAAACTCTGGTCAAAAGCATCTGCGGGGATTACTACAGCGTTGTGGGACTCCCTGTTGCAAGACTTAAGCGCGAACTCGAGGCTTTTTTGAAAAGCGTGTAATAAAGTTTTACTTAAGGGGTAAGTTATGAAGCATCTTTTTATTCTCAATGCTTTCGCGGGAAAGAAGAGCTCGGTTGATGAGCTCAGAGCAAAAATTGAAAAGTTGAACCTTGACGGAGAATGTATCATCGAAACGACAAAAGGTAGGGGCGATGCCACTACTATTGTCAGAAAATACATATCCGAAAGTAACGAATTTGTGCGTGTTTACGCTTGTGGCGGTGATGGTACTGCTAACGAAGCGATGAGTGGTATGGTCGGTTACACAAACTGTGCGCTTGGTGTTATCCCTGTCGGTACAGGCAACGATTTTGTAAAGAGTTTTGACTATACTGCGGATGATTTTCGTGACCTTGATAAAATGACAAAGGGCAGAACATCCACTATCGATTTGCTTGAGTGTGGCGGAAACTACGCTATGAACTGTATATCAGCAGGTTATGACTGTGCTGTTGCAAAGCTTGCCCAGAGAATAAAACGTTTTCCGTTGATGACAGGTCCTACAGCGTACAAGGTTGCACTCGTTTTGTGTCTGTTTTCAAAGCGCAGACACAAGTTCAGTACATTTGCTGATGGTGTAGAAATAGAACTGCCGAAAGGCTATAAGTCACAGATGATGTGTGTCGCAGGCAATGGCAAGTTTTATGGTGGCGGATTCAAAGCTACTCCGCTTGCGGATTTTTGCGATGGTAACATCGACTTCCTTTCCGTGCCTACTATTTCGCTTGTGAAATTTGCCGGACTTATCGGCATTTTCACAAAGGGGGAGCACATCGGCCACGAAAAGGCTAAATTTATTACACACAAAAAATGTAAGGTTTTACAGTTTAAATACAAGGAGAATATCGATATCGGTCTTGATGGTGAGATTTTCAATATGAAAGACCCTGTTATCACCGTACTGCCACAGGCGCTGTCGGTTATTCTTCCTGAAGAATAAGATTATTAAAGATAGGATAGTACAAAAATGCATCAGTCAAAAAGGAGAATGCTCCTGATTTCGATTATATTGCTTTTGTTAGTGGGAGTGGTTTTCTCCTGCTGTTCTTGTGCTGTCCAAGTTTATGCGAATTCTGTTGAAAAAACGCAGAGAGAGGCTGTCAACAAATACGTCTGCGATGTTTGCTACACCTCGCTCGATGATTGCACAGATGTGCTGTTTGATGTGCTTTCGGATTGTGAAACGAACGATAATACGCTCGATGTCATAAACGGGTACTCAAGCTTTCTTGATAGCACTTTTTCCGGTTCTGTTGTAACAAGAGGTGAGTGGCTTAAAGCTCTGATGGACACGCTGTCGGTTGATGTAGACTCTGGTAATACGGAGAAGTTTGATTACTTTGTTGACAAAGATTACTTTTCGTCTAACGACTACTTTATCACCGCTGTCAGAAATGGTATTCTCGGTCCGGGTGGTGACAGATTCGGATCTTACAGTGCGGCTACAAGACAGTATGTGTCAACCACTCTTGTCAATGCGGTCGGGTATCCGAAGATATACAAGCTCAACTGTGCTGACTATAACATAGTTGAAGATAAAGCTCACGTTGGTGTCGCTGTACAACTTGGTTACTTTGAACTTGATGAAAACAACTGTTTCAATCCATACGATTTGGTGACTCAGGAGCAGGTTGATTTTATAGTAGCTGAACTTCTGAAACTCAACGAGCTTGAGGGCAAAACCATTCTGTCGTTCGGCGATTCGATTATGCACGGTGATGGAAACAACTTCGATGGTATTGCCGATTTGATGGCACAGCGATATATGATGACAGCTATCGACTATTCAAAGGGTGGTTCAACATTCGGCAAGGTTGCAAATCGTGAGCAGATAAGCAACCAGATTCTTACTGCTATCAAAAAGCACGAAACAGCTGACATCATCTTCATCAACGGCGGTACAAATGATATGAGAAAGGTAGCACCTGGTGTTATTTCTGATGATTTCAGATATGGAAAACATGGTCGCGAGGATTTTGCGAGCGGTATGGAATATGCACTTGGCTTGCTCAAAGATAACTATCCTGATATTCCTGTTCTTTACGTCAGAGCTCACGATATGGAGTATGGAATTGAGCGCAACGAGTTGCATTTTGGTAACCTTGCACTTCATATATGCGAAAAGTGGGATGTTTCGGTGGCTGATATATTCAGCGAAAGTGAATTTAACGCTCACGATGAACAGATAAAAAGCGTTTACACCGTACATACAAAGCTGTTCAAAAATGGAGACTCGATTCATCCGAACAGAGTCGGATACCAGAAATTCTATCTGCCATTGGTGAGCGAAAAGACGATAGAAATTCTCACAAACAACAATTAAATATAATAAAAACTAACGGCACTGCGTTTTTTGCAGTGCCGTTTTTGTTGTGTCACTTTATTTAGTTTATCTTATTTCTTTCTGTTACAAAGGTCAACGATACCTTTGATAAGCTGGATGATAACTGTAGGGATGAGTGCTAAAATCCAGATGTATCCAAACTGAAGCTGGGTGATTGTATCTACTGAGAACCAGCTCTGCAATACAGGAACGAAAAGTACAATAATTAACAGACATACACCTGCTAAGAAAGCGAGCACACTGTATACATTTGACATCAGACCGATTTTAAATATAGAATTGTTTGATCTGCAGTTGAAACCGTGGAACAAACGAGCGAGTGTCAGAGTTGCAAATGCCATTGTGCTTGCCACAGCAGGAGTCACGCTTGGGTTACCAAGGTAGAAAGCGATGAGTGTAACGATAGCAATCAACGCACCCTGAGAGAACATAAGTGCTACAAAATCCTTTGTTAAAATGCCTGTTTTAGGGTCACGTGGTTTTTGTTTGAGCAGGTTTTTGTCAGGCGCTTCCATACCGATAGCGATAGCAGGAAGTGAGTCTGTCAGCAGGTTGATGAACAACAGATGTACAGCCTCGAACGGAGCAGGTAAAGCCATGATTGAGCAGTATAAAACCGCTAAAATACCAGCCATATTACCTGACAGAAGGAACAGAATTGCGTTTTTGATGTTGCGGTAAACATTACGTCCGTTTGATACAGCCTTGATGATAGTTGCAAAGTTATCATCCTGTAAAATCATTGATGCGGCATCTTTTGAAACCTCTGTACCGGTGATACCCATAGCAACACCAATGTCGGCTTTTTTCAGAGCCGGAGCATCGTTGACACCATCACCTGTCATAGAAACGATGTGTCCTTTTCTCTGCCATGCTTCAACAATTCTGATTTTGTTTTCCGGAGAAACTCGTGCGTAAACAGAGATTTTTTCAATCTGCTCATCGAGCTCTTCGTCGCTTAAAGCGTCAAGCTCGAGTCCTGTCAGCGAAATGTCGCCATCTTTATAGATGCCGATTTGTTTAGCGATTGCAGTAGCGGTGATTTTGTGGTCACCTGTAATCATAACAGGCTTGATGCCTGCTCTTAATGCGTCTTTAACAGCGTCTTTTGATTCCTTACGTGGTGGGTCAATCATAGACACAAGACCAAGGAAAGTATAGTTGTATTCGGTGTCTACGTTAAGGTCAGCATCATCGATTTTGTACGCAAAAGTGAGCACTCGAAGACCATTTTCTGAGAAATGCTGGTTTGTCTTTAAAATCTCGTCCTTGTCTTGCTGTGTGATAGGTCTTACACCGTCTTTTGTTGCGATACTGATACAACGTTCAAGGATTACGTCAAGAGCA
>JAZSHE010000174.1:0-4737 GCA_045533085.1 Ruminococcus sp. | reverse complement strand
ATTTGCGTTTGATTTTACTTCACATTTACTAAAGCAATTTGTAATTGTGCCGTTATTATTATAACCACACACACCACCTGCATTTACATAATTATTTTCTGATGTTGCTTTTATTATACCTTTGTTAGAAGAATTTATGATTGAACCAGAGTTACTGCCACACACACCACCTGCATTTACATCACTATTTTCGGATGTTGCTGTTAATGCACCTTCATTAGTGGAATTTGTAATTGAACCATAGTTACTGCCACACAAACCACCTGCATACGAACATCTTGCTGCTGATATTATTTCACCTTTATTAAAACAATTTGTAATTGTGTAATTCTTATTATTACTACCACACACACCACCTGCATATACAGAACCATTTTCTGATGTTGCTGTTAATGCACCTTCATTAGAAGATTCTGTAATTGTACCATAGTTAATGCCACACACACCACCTGCTTATACAGAACCATTTTCTGATGTTGTGTTTACTTCACTTTCATTTGTACAGTTTGTAATTGTAGCATTATTATAACCACATACACCACCTGCATGTACAGAACCATTTTCTGCTGTTGCGTTTACTTTACTTTTATTTGAACAGTCTGTAATTGTACCATTATTCTGCCCACACACACCACCTGCATATACATAGGGAGAATTTTTTTCTATTGATATTGCGTTTACTTTACTTTCATTTGTACATTTTGTAATTGTACCATAATTCAGCCCACACACACCACTTACAAATATACTATTTGATGATGTTGTGCTGAAATAAGAATCAGTAACTGTTACATCCTTTATTGTTCCACTTGAATAACCAAAAAGACCGACATATTGGTCACTGCCATCATAATAAAGCCCACTAATTTTTTTGTTATTACCATCAAATGTGCCTGTATATGGTCTGTATTTTCCTATTGCAGTCCACTGTTTGAAGTTGTTTGTATCTTCTGCAAGTGTTCCGTCAGCATTAAAAATATTTTCATTAACTGTAATATCATTAAGCAAAACTGCATTTGTACCTGCCGTATTTTTTGTTATATCATTTACAAACGTTTCAAACCAGTAAAGCTGACCAGCGTTTGAGATTGCATAGTAGCCTACATAATCTTCTGATAAACCAAGGGTTTCATAGTTTTCAGCTGTAACCAAAGTTGCAGGTTCATATATGCCACAATTTTCACATAAGCCATTTCTATTATATGTATGCTCTGCACAATTAGAGACTTCTTCACAAACTTTGCAAACACCATTCTCATAATTATGAGTTTTTTCCTGTGAAATTTCAGTGTTTGAATAGGTCTTATTCTCATCTTTACAGGATAAATAACCATAATATACCTTTTCACCATTTAAAACAGGGGATGCGTCATATTCTGTATCTGTATCATTTTCCTTTAAATTCTGTCCCCAGATTTCTCCTGAATATGTAACACTTGTTACTTCATCTGTTTCGCTGTCTGTTTCTTCTACTATACAACCCTGTGAAAGAAGATATGCAACCTCTCCACTTTCAAATTGTTCTGTGGTTTTGCCAGCATTTTCTGTATTTTCAGTATCTGAAAGGTAATAGCAGTTTGTAATTGTGCCTATACTACTACCACACAAACCATCTGCATTTGTAACACTATTTGATTCTGCTGTTAATACTCCTGTACTATAACAGTTTGTAATTGTGCCACCGTTAAAACCACAAACGCCTCCGACATCCTCACTTCCACTGACTGTGGCATTGCTATAGCAGTTTGTGACCTCGCCCAAGTTTTTACCACAAACGCCGCCGACAAAATAATCTCCACTGAAGGATGAATTTATAACGCCGACATTCTTTATCTGAGCATCCTCAACTATACTACCGAAAAGTCCGACATTGCTCTGATTTGTGTCATTAAAATAAAGTCCACTGATTGTGTGGTTCTTGCCGTCAAATGTGCCTTTGTAATAAACATATTCCTGAATTTCGTCGCCGTCACGGTCAGGGTCATATTCATAACCAATCGGGAACCACTCACGAGGAGTTCCCTCAAGAGATTGATTTACAACGATATCCGCTGTAAGCTCTGCGTTTGCAGAATCATTTTCTGCGTTGACAAGCTCCATAAAAGCATAGAGCTCGTCGGCTGTGCTGATTTCATAATAGCCGTTGCTATCATTGTCACTAAGTGTAACATCTTTGCCTGTGTCAATGGTCACGGTCTGAGTGTCTGCAGCACTGGCTGTCATAACAAAATCAACCTCACTGAATGGTATGTCCACCACAAATGAAAGAATCATTGACATTGCTGTAAATATGGATAATACTTTTTTGAAAATAATTTTATTTTTCATTTAAACCTCCTATATTACGTCATTTTTGTTTTACTCGTTTGCTGTCACGCTTTGTTTATTTCGATTATTAACCTCCTTCTCTCAATTTTTATTCTCTCTAAAATGGTATTAATATTGATATTAACAATTTTTGTCAACATAAATTAATTATACCACAAAAAATTTGTTTTGTATAGATTTGTGTATAATTTTTTACTTTCTCTGTATATGATTTATAACATATCACCTAACAACACAGATTCTCAATAATGTTTTATGTATATTTTATCAACATTTTCGCTTCCCTCCAACAAATAAAATGCATTCATTTTGATATGAACATGCATCAATATATTATAACGTAAAATAACATCAAAAAACCGTCCTGCAGGAAATTCGACCACTTTTGCAAGGATTTAGCATCTTGAACACATTTTTATAGTATTATTTATAAACAAATATGTTTAAAAGTGAATAAATAATGATATAATTATTTATTTCAAACAACTTATTTTATAAAAATGTATGTTATCGCAAGATTTAGTATAATATTTTATATATTATCCCCATACTTCACCCTCCACCAAGTATCACCAGTAACAGTAGCAATATGCTCAACAAACTTGTATACATCTTTCCTATTCTCAGCGTACATTTTACCATCTTTGAAGCTAACTGAATTCATAATAAAATGGACGTGAAACTGTGACTTCACACTACCCATCTGATTACTTCGTACTTCTGAATGAACCCCGAATATTATCTGACACCTTGATTTGTAGTACTCTGCTATCTGATACGCATAGTTAACAACCTCGTTATAATCACATATATTTTCCTTGAAACACACTACAAAGTGTACCAGTTGATTGTCACTCGTTTTGCCGAAATACTTTTTCACTGACCTCATCTGTTTGTACGCTTTTACGGGACAGACATTTATTCCACCATAATACATCGTATCAGCATTTTTTATGATATAGTTAACAGCGTTTTTCAACTCAAAGATGTTACAACACATCTGCTCCAGGATTTCTATAACTACAAAATGCAGGATGACAGTCTTTCGCCTAAAACCGTCATAAATATGCACCTTTATCTGCATAAAGCTCTGAAACAGGCAGTACTTGAACATTATCTGAACTTTAATCCTTGTGATGCTGTAAATCTCCCACGCAACGAAAGGCCTCAGATTGAAATTCTCACTCGTGATGAGCAGAATCGCCTTATGTAGGCAAGTTATCAACACAGGTACGGAGTTTTTGTAAGGCTCACTCTTGCTACGGGTATCAGACTTGGTGAGCTTGTTGGACTTCGCTGGGAAGATGTTGATATGCGTAATGGGACTTTGAGTATCAGACGTACTCTGAATCGCCTTCCAAAGATTGATAATAACGGTGTGGGCAATTCTACAGAGATTGTGGTACAGGCTCCAAAGACGAAGAATTCTATACGCACAATCCCACTTATGAATACTATTATCAATGACCTTAAAGCGTGGAGACAGGTTCAGATTGCAGACGCTCACCTTGCGAGTACTGCATATATTGAATCAGGCTATTTGGTAACAAATCCACTTGGAAGCTATATTGAACCTCGTACATTCAAGGACTAATACAATGAAATTCTTGATTACGCTGGTATGGGTCACTTTACTTTCCACGCTCTCAGACATACCTTTGCTTCTAGAGCTATGGAGCAGAATATGGATGCTAAAACCCTGTCCACAATCTTAGGTCATACCGATGTTGCATTCACGCTGAATACATATACTCACGTTCTCGATTCTCACAAACGTGAGGGTATGAAGCTTATGGATGAGCTTTTCGTACCACCTGTTATATCACAGAATCAGTCCTATCCTGTGGTAGTTACTCCCACTATCAATGGATTTATTCTCAATGCCGTTGACTTTGAGGAGCTTAGCATTGAGGCTGATAACATCCAGAACGGTCTCAGCTGTATTCAGGCGGCTATTGCTGAAAGGATTACCGGAGCTTTTCCTTCACTTCCAACTCCTTGCAATGAAATCGTTATCCAGCCCGGAGAGTTTACTGTTATGGTTAATGTGTAAAAAATAGTGCAGCCGGGTAAGGCTGCACTTGTTCTACATCGATTTTATTTTCAATAATTTAATGATTATGTTTTTTATATCCTTTAAAAAATCTTTATATTCGCACTGATTATTGCATGAATAGTTCTTGAGCAAAAAATATTGTATATCAATTTCTCAGGTTAAAATGATCCCCAAAAAATCCAAAGCTTCTGGGGTAGTTTAGGGGTAAAATCGCACACATAAAAAAATGAACCCTCGTAAAACAACGTGTTTACGAGGGTTTCTGGTTGCGGCGGCTGGATTTGAACCAACGACCTTCGGGTTATGAGGTTTCAAGGATAGATAAACTCATTTATTGTTTCGACTCAATAAGT
>JAZSHE010000059.1:0-2490 GCA_045533085.1 Ruminococcus sp. | reverse complement strand
GATATGCACCATACTGCTGAATACGGTATCGCGGCTCACTGGAAGTATAAGCTGAATATGAAGGGCGCTAAAAACACAACTTCTATCGAAGACCGACTCACTTGGATTCGAAAAACACTTGAGATTCAGTCAGAGACTGAGGATGCTACAGATATCGTAAAAACTATCAAAGACGACTTGTCACCTGACGAAGTGTACGTGTTCACTCCAAAAGGCGACGTAATCAACCTGCCTGCAGGAGCAACCGTTATCGACGTTGCCTATGCTATCCACACCGCTGTCGGCAACCGAATGGTCGGAGCGAAGGTTGACAGACGTATTGTGCCGATTGACTATCAGGTTAAAACAGGTGAAATTGTTGAAATTCTGACCCAGAAAGAGGGTACAGGTCCTAAACGTGGTTGGCTCAATATTGTAAAAACCAACGGCGCTAAGGCAAAAATCCGTTCATGGTTCAAGAAAGAACGTCGAGAAGAGAACATTGTCGAAGGTAAAGAAATGTTCGAACGTGAACTCAAAAAAGGCGGTATGCATTTTGAACAACAGGACCTTGAAGAGTGCCTTTCTGCAATTATGCAGCGTCAGCATTGTAACACTCTTGACGATTTCTTTGCGTCCATCGGTTACGGTGGTACACAGCTGTGGAAGATTATGCCACGTGTTAAAGATGCGTACCTTAAAAAGTATAAAAAAGAGGACGAAGAACCGGTTGTGGTAAAAGAACCTGTGTCCCAACCACGCAAAAAGCGTGTTGGTTCAGGCGTTACTGTTGAGGGTGTTCAGGACTGTCTTATCAAATTCTCCCGTTGCTGTAATCCGCTTCCTGGTGACGATATCATCGGCTTTATTACACGAGGCTTTGGTGTGTCGATTCACAAACGCAGTTGTACAAACGTACCTGAGGATATCTCGAAGTGTGAGGACCCACAGCGTTGGGTAGTAGCTCACTGGGAAGATGATATCAAAGAGACATTCCAGTCGACACTTGAAATTATCGTCAAAGACCGTATGGGATTGTTGGCTGAGGTTACTAACATCCTTTCGTCTATGCATATTTACATTCATGTGCTCAACTCCAGAGAACTTCCTGATGACCAGGCGGTTATTTCTGCCACTATCGACGTAAATGGTATGGACCATCTGCGTACAGTTATGACACGTCTTGCGAGCGTGAATGGCATTGTTTCTATTACAAGACATTGATTTTGAGGTTTAGATATGAAAGCAGTTTTACAGCGTGTTTCACACGCCAATGTTGTTGTTGACGGCGAGCTTGTATCAGAAATTGAAAAAGGTTTCCTGATTCTGCTCGGTGTTGACAACACCGACACAAAAGCAGATGCCGATGTATTGTCAAAGAAAATTTCAGGTATGAGAGTTTTTGAGGACGAAAATGGCAAAATGAACTTGTCGCTCACTGATATCGGTGGCTCTGTGCTCGTTATTTCTCAGTTCACCTTGCTTGCTGACTGCAGAAAGGGCAGACGTCCGAGCTTTATCAACGCGGGCGCTCCTGATATGGCTAACGAGCTGTACGAATATTTCTGTGAAAGAATTAAAACAGACGGTATAGAAAATGTCAGAAAAGGTATTTTCGGTGCTGATATGAAGGTTTCGCTATTAAACGACGGACCTGTTACAATTCTTCTTGAATCCAAGGAGCTTATAAAATGATAGATATTAAAACATTTGTGCTCGGCGATATCTGTACAAACACCTATCTTATAAAGGATGAAAGCACTGGTGCTCTTGCTGTTGTTGACCCTGCTTGCGACAGCGAAAATCTTGTTTGTGCTATCAACAACTGGGGTTCAGACCTCAGATACATTCTGCTCACACATGGTCATTTTGACCACGTCGGCGGTGTGAATTATCTCCTGAAACACTTTGACGCTCAGGTGGTGATTTCACAGGATGAGGTCGAGCTTCTGAGCACTCCGACACTGAACTTGAGTGTATGGCACAATATGCGCATCGATGATGTCACAGCAGATATTACGCTGAGTGATAACGAAACTTTCAAGCTTGGCGATACCGATTTTACTTTCATCACAACACCTGGTCACACATCAGGTAGCGGATGTTATATTGCAGATGAATACATCTTTTCGGGTGACACATTGTTTTGTGAGTCTGTTGGCAGAACAGATTTCCCTACATCAAATGGTAAGGATATGATGCTGTCATTGATGAAACTCAACGATTTGTCTGGTGACTATATTGTATATCCTGGACACGATGTAAAAACTACACTTTCACACGAGCGCAAAACAAACCCTTATATGAGATAACTTTTATGAATTTATATATCAACAATCACACCTTCCACTATGAGATGGAAAATCTCGTGAGAGCGTTTTTTCCTTACGAGAAAATTGATGTAAAAAAAGAATACGATTTTTTAGAAAAACCTTATGTCCTTACACAATGCGATGACAGTATATCTGTCACAGTGAATGTCGGCGGTTTTGAGAAAACAGCCACAGCACC
>JAZSHE010000186.1:0-7181 GCA_045533085.1 Ruminococcus sp. | reverse complement strand
CTTTGCTAAGCTCAAAATCAATGCCTTATAAAACTTCGATTTTGCCAAACTTTTTATTTATACCTATGACTTCTAACATTGCCATAGTGTTAACCTCTGAAATAGTCGAGTTTTTTCTCGATATAGCCGAACAGTATTGTGAGCAAGCCACAGAACACAAGGTAGAAAGCACCCGTGTAGAACAGCGGCCAGATAAGACCCTCGGCTTTGATGAAACGCTCGCCAGCGTAGATAACCTCGTACACAGCGATAATACGTGCAAGTGATGTATCCTTGACAAGAGTAATGATTTCGTTGCTCATCGGCGGAACAATACGCTTGATAACCTGCAACAGCGTAACCTTGAAGAAAAGCTGTGACTTTTTCATACCAAGCACCTGACCAGCCTCACGCTGACCAAGCGGAATCGCCTCGATACCACCGCGGTAAATCTCTGAAAAATAGCAGGCATAGTTGATGATAAACGCAACCAACACCGCTACAAAACGGTCAAATACTGTCCATGACGCAAGCCATGCTATAATAAAATTAGGGTCTTCGATACCCTGTGCCCACTTGCCCACCAAACCAGGGCCATAGTAAACAACAATCATCTGGAGCATGAGAGGTGTACCACGGATACACCACACAAACATCTTGCACAGCCATTTGAGTGGCTTGAATTTGCTCATCGAACCAAAGCTGATGATAAGACCAAGAGGCAGAGCAAACAAAAGTGTGAGTGCAAACACCTCGCAGGTAGTACCAAAGCCCTTGAGCAGACTTAGTGTTACTTCACCGAACATAAAAAATCCTTCCTAAATTACTTCCTAATCAGTAAGCAAAGCCGACAGAGTTTTTCTGTCAGCTTTGTTCAAATAAGTATGTATTAAAATGCTTTAATGTTATTTTACAAGTGCGAGCTCGTACTTCTGAGCAAGTGCATCGAGTGTGCCATCAGCGATAAGCTCTGCCATAATCTCGTTGATCTTAGCTGTGAGATCAGAATCCTGTCTGCAAGCGATACCATACTGCTCTGTATTGAGCTTTAATGCCTGTGTGAGGTTTTCGTAGCTTGTACCCTCACCTGTCATAGCGTTAGCCATTGTGATGTCGATTACACAAGCGTCAGATGAACCTGAAGCAACCTCTAAGAGTGCGTCAGACTGAGCCTTAACAGCTGTGTAGTTAGCCCAGTTGTTCTCTGTGATAACAGCTTCACCAGCTGAACCAGCCTCAGCAGCAAATGAAAGGTCTGCCATTGACTCAACAGTTGTGTACTTCTTAGCGTTGTCAGCTGTCATAACAACAACCTGTGCATTCTCAACGTATGGGTTTGAAACAGAAGCGTTGAGCTGAGCTTCTTCTGTGATTGTCATACCATTCCAGATACAGTCGATTGACTTTGAATCAAGCTCAAGGAACTTGTTGTCCCAGTTGATCTCGATGAACTCAACAGTAACGCCGAGCTTCTCGCCAACTGCTAAAGCAAACTCTGTGTCAAAGCCTGTCCACTCGCCCTGCTCATCTTTGTAGTTCATTGGAGCATAGTCTGTGATACCAACAACGAGTGTACCTTTGTCCTGAATGTAAGCGAGGTCAGAAGCAGCTGCCTCGTCCTTTGTTGCGTCTGATGTAGTATTGCCACCGCAACCTACAAAGAGAGCGCTCATCATTAAAACTGCCATTACTAATGCGATAATTCTTTTCATATATATTCTCCTTATGAATTAGTGTGTTATCATTTTAACGTTTTAGCATAGTAAAGTCAAGCGAATTAAAGCCAATCAATGTAACATTATTGATGATTTTTTTGTCTATTATGCACTAAAAACCGCGATACACAGATTTTCAGCATCCAAATAACGGCTGAAATCTATTTCCATCGCGGTTATTATTCTGTTGTGGAATTATATTTTATTCTTATAAAGAATCATAACACAAAGTGATTGCATAACTTTGTTCACCAACAGTTATCACATCGCTTTTTATGGTGAGTTTTAAACCATGTTTTTGTGTATCAAACACCATAGCATCACAGAGCCCTCTGCCCGTAAACTTCGAATAGCTTTCTTTCTGAGTCCATAAAACAGCAAAGTTTTTCACATACTCTTTGTCATCAACAAATTCTTCAAGGTATGCGTTTTCGCTGTCAAAAAACTTGCGTGTCGCAATCTTTCTGCATTTTTCTTTGTCCTTTGAAAGTGATTCGATATCAACACCAAGGTTTGAACAGTTGTCAAATGACACCAGCACGTCATTTTCAGCAACACAAAAATCCGCCACACACATCGCAACCACAGCCACCTCATCGCTGTGAGATACAGAAAACGGTACCGAATCGATATATGGTTTTGAATTTTCATCTATTTTCAGCTCATCGTATGTATGCGTTGTGTAGTCTTTAAGCATTTGTCTGAGTATATTGTGTGCACACTCGTGACGTGCTGACGGAGTGTTGTCACATTTTTCAATTCTATATATTACCATTCTTGTCACCTTTGAATATATCTAACGGCAAATTTGACAATGTTCGGTTTTTCACGATACCCGCAAATCTTTTTCCTATTGTTTTGACTAGCTGTTTGTCGTCATCGCTTACAGCGCAGTTCTTAATCATATCAAATATTTTAGGAATCGTTTCTATCGACTTAAGCTCAGAGAAAGCTTTGATATTTGAGCTTTCTACTATATCGCCGAGCATAACCGTCAGCTGTTTTCTCTCGTCAAAGCTCAGGCTCTCTATAAGCTCTTCGACTATTGCCTGCGAGTTGAGTCCTCTGTTTGAGCGTGTACGCATACGGCTCAGCTGTGTTCCTGTCACCACCCATGTGCTTGTGAGATGTTGAATCATCGAGTTATGTTTTGTGCTCTCAATAACCTCCTGAGGGGTCGCGCTCGACAAAAGCATACCGATGATAGACGCATCAACAACATACTTTGTAGTTTTGTTGATAATACTCTGATACTCCATACTGTCAGTAAAATCGCCATAAAAACCCGGACCATCAAAATCGTAGACTTCTTTGAGTCTTTCGTGGTACACATCATACAGATGAGCGGATGCCCACACAGCAAGGTTACCACCCTTTGAGTGTCCGACAACATACAGTGGTTTATCAGCAATAGCCTCAGCGATGTCACACAGATATCTTCGCGCATATTTCTGTGCAGGAATTATACCCACTGCCATATTGAAGTCCTCCTGCCATCCGACAAGGCTGTCGTCAGTGCCTCTGAAAGCAACCACAACCTCCCCGCTCGGCAAAACAAATGTAACAGCCGAAAACTGAGTCTGTTCCTTAATATCTATGACAGATTTGTAGTACATCACTTTTGTATCTTTAAATCTCTGTGACACAGCGCATTTTGCCATCAACGGTAAAAACATACTACCATAGCATTTGACGTTTTTCACCTGAGCATAAACCTGTTCGAGTGTCTCAGCACTGCTTTCAATAACAGTGCTTGCAAATTCAGCGGTATCAAAATCTATATATGCAAGTGAAGCAAACACAAGACAATCAACTTCGTTTAGCTTATCGCGTGTAAACTCAAGGTCACCACGCCATTCAAGATAGTCAAGCATAGTAGTCTTCGCGTTTTTCATAACATCACCTCTGTAATGGTCTTTTATATATTATATCACAGCACAAATATGTATACAACACAAAAAGGACGGCTATGAAAAACCGTCCTTTCTGCTATATTAAGGAAGAATTAAAATGCTAAATCAGAATTATTCTGTTTTTATTATTGCGTCAAAGCCCGCTTTTTCGAGCTTTGCTTTCAGAGCATTGGCGTTTTCTTTGCTCATAAAAGCTCCTGCCTGAACGTAGTACAGCTTTGCGTTTGTCTGAGGCTTCTGAGTGCTTCCCCCACTAGCCGACGAAGGTGCTTTATACGTCACGCCAAAATAGCTGCACATTCCTTTTGCAATTGCCTCGCCTATCTGTGAAATATTTTTCTGTATCCAGTTCGAACCTGTCTTTGTATCGTGGAACTCAACCTCCAGATACAGAGAAACAGCAGCAGGAACGCTGAGTTCATAAAGGTCGGTGCGGTATCGTAGCGCATAGTCCTTACCCGGAGAAATCTTTGCAACAGCATCTAGCAACGCTTTTCCTGCTTTGTTATGCTCGGTTGTGCTTTTATAAAGCATCACCAGTGTTCCGCCGGTTGTCTTTGCATCAAAAGCATTTGTGTGAATCGGCATGTGGATATCAGCATTGAACGCATCAGACTCTTTGCATCTGTTCTGCATTGTGTCACCGCTCTTGCCGACTTTCACCGAAAATCCGCATCGCTCGAGAGCGCTTTTTGCCGCTTTTGCAATTTTATCACACTGAGCCATTTCGTTTGTGTTACCGGTTGCATAGCTGTTGCCACCCTGATTAGATGGCGAAAGATATATCTTATACAATAACATTACCTCTCTTTCGGTTTATCATAGTTCATAGCATCTTTACTATCACACAGACCGCTTGTCGTCGGGTCAATAACCGCATTGTACACACAAGCTATCACCGAAACCACAACAACGGGATTTGAAACAGCGTTTTTCAGTGCATCAAAAAACGCCTGCCATGTTGTAAGCTGTGTCACGTCTACACCAATCTGTGCTGACACCGTAGCAACAACAGCCACCAAAATGCCAATCCAGAATGTCGGATTCTTGAATCTTACTTTAAAATTAATTTTCATATACAGTCTCCTTTACAAAAAATAAAGTATTGCTGCAATCACGGCACCACCGATTGATGCCCCGATAGCATTATATACAGCGTTTTTTATGATGTTCCAGTTGTGAAGTGGGAGCTTCTCGAGCCGCTCCAGTCGCTCACTCTGGCTGCGCTGTTCATCAACCATGTGCTCCATATTCACAGCCATTTTGCCAACGTTGTTGACCAGAGCCTGAATCTCACAGCTTGATTTTTCCAGTATAGCGATGCGGTTGTTGGCTCTTTTATGCTCATCATCCATCCGCTTGACAAACTCTTCGTGTTCAGCACGGGATATGTACATACTGTCCAATAATTCACCCCCTCACTTAATACGAAAAAACAAAAAAAGTTGCATACTTCTATGCAACTTTTCTGTAAATAAATATTTAATTTTTTAAAATCACTTTAAAAGTGGTTTAAGATACTGACCCGTGTATGACTTTTTAACCTTTACTACCTGCTCCGGAGTGCCCTGAGCAACAACAAGTCCACCCTCGTCACCGCCCTCAGGACCGAGGTCAATGATATGGTCAGCGGTTTTTATCAAATCTAGATTATGCTCGATAACAATAACCGTGTTACCGGTATCGACAAGCTTCTGCAAAACTTCGGTGAGTTTGTGTACATCAGCGATGTGTAAACCTGTAGTAGGCTCGTCGAGAATGTAAACTGTCTTTCCGGTAGAGCGTTTCGAAAGCTCTGTTGACAGTTTGATACGCTGAGCCTCACCGCCCGAAAGCGTTGTAGCAGGCTGACCTATTTTGATATAGCCTAAGCCAACATCGTAGAGTGTCTGCAATTTGCGTGTGATTTTCGGCATATTTTTGAAGAACTCAAGACCTTCTTCAACCGTCATTTCAAGCACATCGTAGATAGTCTTGCCCTTGTACTTGACTTCAAGCGTTTCACGGTTGTATCGTTTTCCCTTGCAGACCTCGCACGGAACATAAATATCAGGAAGAAAATGCATCTCGATTTTCAGAATACCATCGCCCTGACACGCTTCGCATCGACCGCCTTTTACATTGAACGAAAAACGTCCTGCGTTGTAACCGCGCATCTTCGCATCCTGCGTTGACGCGTAAAGCTCACGGATGTCAGTAAACACACCTGTGTACGTTGCAGGATTGGAACGTGGTGTGCGTCCAATCGGACTCTGGTCAATCGCTATAACTTTGTCAAGATATTCAACACCTGTGATTTCTTTGAAATCGCCCGGAGTTGTTTTAGCTTTGTTCAACGCTGAAGCAAGATATTTGTACAGAATCTCGTTGATAAGGGATGATTTACCAGAACCAGAAACACCTGTAACACAAACAAATTTCCCTAAAGGAATTTTAATATCAATGTTTTTCAGATTATTCTGTGACGCACCTTTTATCTCAAGGAAGTTACCGTTACCTTCTCTTCGGGTTGGTGGGACTTCGATTTTTCTTCTGCCCGACAGGTACATACCAGTAATCGATTCCTCACACGCCATAATATCGTTGATATCACCCGCACAGACAATCTGACCACCGTGAACTCCCGCTCCCGGACCGATATCGATGATATGGTCAGCAGTTTTCATAGTATCCTCATCGTGCTCGACAACGATAACCGTGTTGCCGATGTCACGCAGATGCCTGAGCGTATCAAGAAGCTTTGAATTATCACGCTGATGCAGACCAATGCTCGGCTCGTCAAGGATGTAAAGCACACCCATGAGCGATGAACCAATCTGTGTAGCGAGTCTGATACGCTGACTCTCACCGCCTGACAGAGTGCCTGCACTACGCGATAAAGTAAGGTACGAAAGACCAACACTTTTCAGAAAGCTCAGACGCGAGTTGATTTCTCTAAGAATTGGCTGGGCAATCATACTGTCGCGCTCGTTGAGCTCAAGATTATCAAAAAATGTTATTATTTTAGCAACAGACATATCGCACAAATCAGAAATATTAATACCGCCTACTGTGACAGAAAGGCTCAGCTTTGACAAGCGCTTGCCGTTACATTCGTCACACGGAATTTCTGTCATATAGCTTTGAATCTCTTCTTTAATCCATGCACTTCCTGTTTCTTTGAAACGTCGCTCAAGGTTAGGGATAATACCCTCGAACGGCTTGTAAAACTCTCCTGCTTTCCACATACCTTTACGGACAAGTTTAAGCTCCTCGCCGTTTGTGCCGTAGAGAATTTTATCAACGACATCTTTTGGGATTTCCTTAATCGGAGTATCAAGCGAAAAGTTGTATTTTTCTGCTAAACCCTCAAGATACATCAGCGCTATCGAGTTACCCTCAAGTGCCCATCCTGAGCCTTTAAGACCTCCCTCGGAGATGCTTTTATTCTTATCAGGAATTATACGCTTTGGGTCAACACGCAAAAACACACCAAGTCCTGTACATTTTTCGCACGCACCAAACGGGTTGTTGAACGAGAACATACGTGGTGTAAGCTCTTCGATACTGATGCCGTGCTCAGGACAAGCGTAGT
>JAZSHE010000243.1:0-2647 GCA_045533085.1 Ruminococcus sp. | reverse complement strand
ATTCTTGATGCTACAACAATCCAGCTCTATCTTGCTAACAAGACAGACGCTATTGATATGGATGCAGCAGACGTTGATGGTGATTCATCAGTTACAATTATGGATGCTACATACATCCAGCTTTATCTTGCAAAACAGGATATTCCATACGAAATCGGTAAGACTGTTACAAAGTAAGATTGAAATAAGAAATGGTTTTAATGATGCCGCTCCGTTGTTTCGGGGCGGCATTTTTTGTTTGTCAGCAATACATATAGATTTGTGCATTGCGGTTGGTTGTGTGTTGTGATACAATTTAGATGATAAATAATATACGGGTGATTGTATGAAAAGTTTTTACAGTAATTTTTTGCAAAAATTGATAAATGGTCACGATGCCGTGCTGATGAATGTAATCAGAACAAGTGGTTCTGTTCCTCGTAAAATCGGAGCTAGTATGGTATGCTTTGATGATTTTTCAACCATAGGTACAATTGGTGGTGGTGCTATTGAGCACGAAAGTATTAATTTTGCACGGTATATGCAGAACAATAGTGTTGTAAAAAAATATACTCTCAATCACTCGGATGCGATGAATCTGGGTATGGTTTGCGGTGGCGAGGTCGATGTGCATTTTTTGAAGATAATAGCTGACGAGGGTAATATCTCATTGTTTTCAGGAATTGTCGATGCCGTAACTAAGCGGAAAAAGCGTTGGCTTGTCACTGATATCACAAATGGAAATATGAGAGTTTGTAGTGAAAACGATGGCGAAAATACTGGGTTCATTGATATTATGTGCGATAAAGCGATGCTTAGTGCTGATAATAAATTTTATGTGCAGCCTATTTTTGAAAATGGAGTTGTATATGTTTTTGGTGGGGGACATGTGTCGAAGGCGTTGTGCGGATTGCTGTCGATGTGTAGCTTTAACTTTGTTGTATATGAGAACAATGAGAACATCGCAAAAATTGATAACTTTCCAGATGCTCAGGATGTTGTGTGTGCAGATTTTTCTTCTATTAATGATAATACAAATATTACTGAAAACGACTATTGTGTTGTGCTGACCCGTGGTCACCAGAGTGATAACAAGGTTGTAGCACAGATTTTATCAAAAAAACCACGCTATATTGGGGTTATCGGAAGCAAAAAGAAGGTTGCTTTTATGCACGAATATCTGAAGAATGAAGGCTTTGTTGAAAGTGAGATTCTGAAGATTAACTCCCCGATAGGAATTGATATCGGTGCGGTTACACCTGAAGAAATTGCGGTATCGATTGTTGCACAGTTGATCGAGAACAAAAGAAAAAGTGACTGAAAGTAAGAGAGGAAAACCCGATGTATATATGCATCGGGTTTGTTGCTATATTTTGTACGAAAATTTTGCAAAAATTTCTTTTCATATCGATTGTTCTATATCACATAATACTATTACAACGTCAAAGATTTTTCTTTTTCGTTGTTGATTTATAAAAATATTGTGTGAAAAAATAGAAAGAAAAGGAGAAGAAAATCATGTCAAAGAATTCTATCGTAGTTCCAGAGGCTAAGGAAGCCCTCGAGCGTTTTAAGATGGAAGCTGCCGCTGAGGTTGGCGTAAACCTCAAGCAGGGTTACAATGGTGACCTCACATCACGTCAGGCAGGTTCAGTCGGTGGTCAGATGGTTAAAAAGATGATTCAGTCTTACGAGAACAGCTTAAAATAATGTGTTAACCTATCGTGTAGACGATAAAAGAAAACTAGGGCGCATCAGAAGATGTGCCCTAGTTGTTTATGTAATGATAGTTGTATTTTATCAGTATCCGAATGTTCCTGTTAATGATTCGTCGTTCTGTACCCACTCGTCAACGTAGATTGCGGTGAACTTGTCCTTTGTGTTTCGGATGATAACTTTCTTGATACCTGCGTTAATGATCATACGCTTGCACATTGAGCAAGCACAAGCATTTTCAACATACTCACCTGTTTTTGCGTCTTTGCCAACAAGATATAATGTTGAGCCGATCATAGCTTCTCGTGGTGCGTGGATGATAGCGTTAGCTTCAGCGTGAACTGAGCGACATAGCTCGTAGCGCTCACCGCGTGGGATGTTGTTCTGTTCTCTTACACACACACCCATATCTATACAGTTTTTTCTGCCACGTGGTGCACCTACATAGCCTGTTGATACAATCTGGTCGTTCTTTACGATGATAGCACCAAAGTTGCGACGCAGACATGTGCCACGCTCAAGCACGGTTTCAGCAATATCGAGATAGTAGTTTTTCTTATCAGTTCTCTTCATAAATGATGCCCCTTATCCGGAATAAAATAACGTTAACTTCTATATATTCTTAGTAAGCTCAGATTTCTTTGAGTTCCTTGAGACAATGTTCGCACACGGTCTTGTCCTTGAATTTTACAAGGTTGTCATCGTTGCCGCAGAAAGCACATGTCATACAATACTTTTTGATGAGGATTCCCTCAGGTTCGTTGAAAAGTTCGAGGCTGTCGCCTAACTCGAGGTCGTATTTTTTGCGAAGTGGTTTTGGGATAACAATACGTCCGAGCTGGTCAATTTTTAAGATAAATCCTGCTGGTTTCATATGTTTCATCCTTTCTTTATACAAAAAAATATGATTTACAACATAATATTATCAAACGCAAATACCAATGTCAACACT
>JAZSHE010000061.1:0-5261 GCA_045533085.1 Ruminococcus sp. | reverse complement strand
AACTAACGTATTATACCACAAAAGTTTTGAAATTGCACTATATATTTTACATTTATATGCAATTATATGCAATTTTTTCTATAATTATGGGGGTAAAATCTATGAACAGTCATTTTTTTGCGGTAATGTCCCGTATGAAACACATAAATCGCTGGGGTCTGATGAATAATACTAAGACAGAAAATATCAGCGAGCACAGTCTTTTTGTTGCTATGATAGCTCACGCACTTGTTGTAATAAGCAACAAGAGATTCGGCACACAGCTCAACCCTGAGCATGCCGCGATGCTTGGAATTTACCACGACGCGTCTGAAATTATAACAGGGGATATGCCGACTCCGATAAAATATTTCAATCCTAAAATCAGCGAAGTGTACAAGCAGATTGAACGAGTAGCGGAAGAAAAGCTTGTGTCATATCTGCCTGATGATTTAAAAGATGAGTTTGCTCCGCTTCTCACTGTGAACGAAAGCGACAAGGAGTACGTACAGTTTTTGAAAGCAGCCGACAAACTTTCAGCTCTTATCAAATGCATCGAGGAGGAAAAAATCGGCAATCGCGAGTTTTCAAAGGCACACATTTCGATAGAAACTTCTTTAGAAAATATGAATCTCCCTTATGTTGACGTGTTTTTAAACGAATTTTTGCCGTCGTTTTATCTCACTTTGGACGAGCAGGATTGATTTGATTATTCAATAAGCACAATATATACACCGAAATTTGCTCACTTTCACAACAACTTGTGAATAAATGTTGAATTTTGGTGTATTTTTCTATTTTAGAAAATAAAAACCATATATTGATGTATAATAATTCTGTTTTAGTATGTGTTACTATGTCATTTTTTCACATACGGAAAGGTGGTTTGTATGGCAAAGTACAACGATGACTATGTTGATATCAATTCATCAAGCCAGGTAAAAAAAGTTTTTAAAACAAAGAATAAAAAGGGCAGAGCAAGACGTGTTTTGGTTTTGGTGCTGTCTATCATAATGCTCGTTTTTGGTACCGGTATGGTTTACTACTACTCAGTTCTCGATAGTCTTAACTATGAGGATATCGATAAAACACAGCCTACTACTAATGGCGAGGACACCAATACCGTTAAAACTAATTCTCTCATCGGTAACGAGTATGTGCTTAACATTCTGCTTTTCGGTCAGGATGCCCACGGCAACGGCAAGGATGATTTTGGTCGAAGTGATACGATGATTCTTCTCTCACTTGATAATCTTCACAAGAAAATCAAGTTGACATCATTCCAGCGTGACACTTACGTTTACATCCCTGGATATGGCGATGGTAAGCTTAACTCAGCTTTCAGTCTTGGCGGTGTTCCACTTGCTATCAAGATGGTTGAGGCTAACTTCGGTATCGAGGTTGACAAGTACGCGTGCGTTGACTTTGATTCTTTCAGAAAGATTATCAACGTTCTTGGTGGTGTCGATATGGAACTTACCATCGACGAAATCGAGTACATTAATGCTCAGATTGATGTTAACAACCAGCTCAAGTACACAGAATTCCTTGAGGCTGATTACAGTCAGGAAACACAGGTTGTTCATCTTGATGGTTATCAGGCACTATGGTATGCGCGTAACCGTGGTTGTGAATCCCTTGGTGGTAATCCGCAGTATAGTTTCTCTGGCGACGACTGGGACAGAACAGAGCGTCAGCGTAAGCTTTTGGAGACAATTATGCTCAGCTTAAAGGAAGAGGCATCTCTCACAGATATCGTTGAGATTGTTAACGAAATCGGTCCGTTGATTACTACTAACTTAAAGAAAAGTGACATCACTTTCCTTGTTTCAAACTGTATGACATATCTTGACTACGATATGATTGAGCTTGCTATCCCGACAGAGGGTAACTGGAGCTACGGCAGAACTGACGATATGCAGTCTGTTATCGTAATCAATGACTGGGATCAGGTCAGATATGACCTTGCATCCTTTGTTTACGAAGATCTTGTTACAGGCGCTACAACTACACCTTAATCATAAAACCGCTGTGTTTTTCACGGCGGTTTTTTCTTTTTTTATGCAAAGTTCTAAAAGTTTACAGATAACTTGACAGATGTAAAATTGTGTTTGTATAATATGTGAGAATAATAACAGGGGAAAGTGTATTTATGGTAAATAAAATCGCTAAGTTGAAGAGAGAAAAAAATGCAGTTATTCTTGCTCATTATTATGCTCCTGATGAGGCTCAGCAGGTAGCTGACTATGTTGGTGACAGCTTTTATCTTGCAAAGGTCGCAAAGGAGACAGATGCAGATATTATCGTGTTCTGCGGTGTGTATTTTATGGGTGAAAGCGCAAAGATTCTAAATCCCGATAAAAAGGTTCTCATGCCTGATGTCACCGCCGATTGTGCTATGGCTCACATGGTAAAGGACGGAAGAATCACTGAGCTCAGGGAGAAATACGATGATCTGAAGGTCGTGTGCTACATCAACTCGACAGCTGCTTTAAAATGCGAAAGTGACGTTTGTGTTACATCGTCAAACGCTTTGAAAATTGTTGAAAAAATTGACAGCGATAACATATTTTTTATCCCTGACAAAAACCTCGGCTCTTATGTAGCGTCAAAGATTACTGACAAGAATATTATTATTAACGATGGTTTTTGCCCTGTACACGCTCATATTGACGCTGAAGCTGTGCTCAAAGAAAAGCAGAAACACAAAAATGCGATGGTGCTCACTCATCCTGAGTGTGAGAAAGAGGTGCTCGAGGTTTCTGACTATATCGGAAGCACAGCACAGATTCTGGACTATGTAAAAGACAGCGAGCATGACGAGTTTATTATTTGCACAGAAAAGGGTATACTCTATGAGCTTGAGTGCGAAAATCCTGACAAAAAGTTCTATTTTCCACAGGCTTGTCCGTGTTGTGCTGATATGAAACTCAACACACTCGAGAATATTCTTTCTGTACTTGAAAACGAAAACAATGAGATAACAGTAAGCGATGAGCTCAGAGAGCGCGCACTTGTGCCTCTTTCAAAAATGCTTGAGCTTGCAAGGTGATATGATGAAAACTGATGTACTGATAGTCGGATGTGGAGTGTCAGGTCTTTACTGTGCTTTGAATCTGCCATCTGATAAAAAAATAATGATAGTCACAAAAAGCGAGGCGACTGAAAGTAACTCGTTTCTTGCACAGGGTGGTATCTGTGTGATGCGCGACGAACAGGATTTTGAATCGTTTTTTGAGGATACCATGAGTGCAGGACACTATGAGAACAACAAAGAGTCTGTGAGTATTATGATTCGTTCGTCACAGGATGTTATCGCTGACCTTGTTTCTTTTGGCGTTGAATTTGAAAAAGACGGCGACGAGTTTGACTATACTCGTGAGGGAGCACACTCAAATGCTCGTATTCTTTACCACGAGGACGAAACAGGCAAGGAGATTACATCAAATCTGCTGGAAGAGGCTTTGGGACGTGACAACATAACACTTGTTGAAAATTTTACGATGGTCGACCTTGTGTGTGAGGACAACACCTGCTGTGGTATCATTGGTCGCGATAAAAATGGTGAGTATAAAAGAATTGTTGCAGATTTCACTGTGCTTGCGACAGGTGGTATCGGTGGACTTTTTGAACATTCGACAAACTTCCGCCATCTGACAGGTGATGCTCTGGCGGTTTCGCTCAAACACGATATAAAGCTGAGGAATATAGATTATATCCAGATTCATCCGACATCTCTGTACAGCGAAAAAGAAGGACGAAAATTTCTGATATCCGAATCTGTCAGAGGTGAAGGAGCAGTGTTGCTTGATGCAAACGTAGAACGGTGTGTCAACGAGCTTTTGCCGCGTGATGTGGTAGCAAATGCTATTTTCGAACAGATGAAAAAAGACGGCACAAAGCACGTCTGGTTATCATTGAAGCCTATTGCGGAAGACGAGATAAAATCTCACTTCCCAAATATATACAAACGCTGTCTTGTGGAAGGCTACGATATCACAAAAGAGCCGATACCGGTTGTACCATCTCAGCATTATTTTATGGGCGGAGTAGATGTGGATACAAACAGCAAAACATCGATGCAACGTCTGTATGCAGTGGGAGAGACCGCGTGCAACGGTGTTCACGGTAAGAATCGTCTGGCGAGCAACTCTTTGCTTGAGAGCCTTGTTTTCGCAAAGCGTGCTGCACGCGATATTGTTTCAAATTATTCAAAGCTAACCGCTCTGGATGATATACACGTTAACGCTGATGATTACATCGGCTACGAAGAAGACTACAAAAACGCTGTATTAAATGCGATAGAAGAGGAGAGTAAAAAAAGATGAATAACATTTCAATGAAAGTTAACGCAGATGCGCTTATTCTGAGCGCTTTAAGCGAGGATATTACAAACGAGGATATTACAACTGCTTCTGTTATGAGAGAGTACCAGAAGGGCGAGGTAGAGCTTATTTGCAAGCAGGATGGCGTTGTTGCAGGTCTTGATGTATTCAAACGTGTATTTGAACTGCTTGATGACAAAACAGAGTTTGAATTTTTCTGTAAAGATGGCGATAACGTGAAAAACGGCGAAAAGCTCGGTGTTATCACAGGTGATATCCGTGTTCTTCTGTCAGGCGAGCGTACAGCGCTCAACTATTTACAGCGTATGAGCGGTATCGCGACATATACACGCAACATCGCACAGTTGCTTGAAAACACTGACACAAAGCTTCTTGATACTCGTAAAACAACACCTAATATGCGTGTTTTTGAAAAGTACGCAGTAAAGGTTGGCGGAGGCTACAACCACCGCTATAACTTGAGCGACGGTATTTTGCTCAAGGATAATCACATCGGTGCCGCAGGCAGCGTTACCAAGGCGATACAGATGGCGAAAGAATATGCGCCGTTTGTCAGAAAAATTGAAGTAGAGGTTGAAAACCTCGATATGCTCAAGGAAGCGCTTGAGGCTGGTGCAGATATCATTATGCTTGATAATATGAGCGTTGAAGATATGAGAGAAGCTGTGCTTCTTTGTAAGGGCAGAGCTGAGACAGAGTGTAGCGGTAACGTTACAAAAGAGAATGTTGCCCGTCTTGTTGATATCGGTGTTGACTATATCTCAAGCGGTGCGCTGACACATTCTTCACCGATTCTTGATTTATCACTCAAAAATCTTCACGCTGTTTAAGAGGTAGTATATGAAGGCTAATGCCAGAAGAAATGAAATTATTAACCTGTTGCTATCACACAAAGAGCCTGTTTCAGGTACAACTCTGGCTCAAAAATTCAATGTT
>JAZSHE010000196.1:0-5795 GCA_045533085.1 Ruminococcus sp. | reverse complement strand
CGTAAGCATCTTGCTTACGAGGGCATTTTTATAGTGAAATATAGTTGTTTTATCAGTTGTTGTTTACTACATTTTTTGGTGTGCCGTTTACAAAGCATCTGATGTTGTCGTACACAATGTCGATGAGTCTTTCACGTGTTTCAATAGGTGCCCACGCAATATGTGGAGTGATGATAAGATTTTCAGTGCCCGGGAGCATACTGTCTTTGCTCATCGGTTCTGTGCTGAGTACATCAATACCCGCACCACCAAGTTGAGAGCTGGTCAATGCCTCAATAAGGTCGTGTTCGTTCATAACGCCACCGCGTGCTGTGTTGACGAAAAACGCGCCTTTTTTCATTTTGTCAAAAGCTTCTTTGTTGAACATTTCATTTGACTGAGCGTTCAACGGACAGTGAACTGTCACGATATCACTTTCTTTCAAAAGTGTATCAAAGTCCACGAACTCAACACCATCAAAGTCTTTTTCTGAGCGGTTGAACGCAAGCACTCTCATGTTGAAGGCAAGAGCGATTTTTGCGACAGCCTGACCGATTGCACCAAAACCGACGATGCCGATGGTTTTGTCCGCAACTTCGTTGAGAGGAAAAACAAAAGGAGAGAAAGTCTCGGCTGTCTGCCATCCGCCTTCGTGACAGAAGTTGCTGTATCTTCCGATATTTGAGTAATGCTCTAAAATGAGCGCGAATGTGTGCTGTGCGACAGCGTTTGTTGAGTAGGAGCCTGCATTACAAACAGTGATAGAGTTTTCGCTGCAGTAGTCGATGTCGATGTTGTTGTAGCCTGTAGCGAAAAGACCGATGTATTTCAGATTTTTTGCATCTTTGAGGCTGTTTTTATCGAGAACAGTTTTGTTGCATATTACTGCGTCGGCATCTTTGATGCGCTCGTTGATTTCCTCATATTTTGTCAGATTGTATGTAACAACCTCTCCGAAATCGGAGAGAGAAGAAAGCGAAATATCGCCTTTTGTTATTGTCTGTGCGTCTAAAATTACGATTTTCATATATACTACCTCGTCTAAGTGATACACTGATTATAGTATGAAAACTCACAAAAATCAATCACATATCTTCGGTATATACACTCATCCACGCAAGATAGGTTTCTGCGGTATGGGCGTATGATATCATCGAGTTTTCGTAGTTGAGCGAAAAGTTTTCCTTGTTATCAATCATACCGCTCATGATAAAGTCGGATAATGGCTCGAATACGGTACCATCACTCGACAGCAGTATCAGTCCGTTTGATATGATGTTTTCGTTGTTGAGTACATTTGCCACTACTGTCATATAGTCGTAGACGCTGAGCTTTAGTCCTGCGATATCGTACTTTTTGTCATAGTAGTCGGATATTGTTGGTGCAAGGGTGAAAGCTGTGTTGAGAAAGTCAGCGGGTTCGTCAGGATTTTCGTAGGTTTTGAACTCTCTGCTTCTGATATTCTGATAGTATTCGCTGACTTTTCTGAGTTTTTCGTGATACTCTTCGCTTGTGTTGTTTTTTGGAAAAGCGATGGTTTTACCGTATTTGGTGAATCCCCACTCTTTGAGTGGTATGTGCGTGATGAAATCTTCGCTGTTTACAAAATTGAATATACCACTGTAGCGGGTGTCAGTAGCATTTTCGTCGGTTGTGGTATTTGGTGTAGCGTAGGTGTACGCGTACACGTTGTCAGTACCATAGGTGTCAACAAGAGATTTTGACATCAGGTTTGCGACAGCTGCTCCGCGTGAATGACCTGTCACAAGAAACTTGCAGTGGTCACGGTCAATGCCGTAGTTGTGTATATACATATCGAGTTTCTTCAGCGCAAACTGTGTTGCGTTGTTGAACCCGCGGTGAACTTTTGTTGCATCAACGTGACGGCCGATATCAAAGTTAGAGTACCACTCTTTTTCGAAAGTACCCCTGAAAATAATTGCAACGATGTCGCTGTTTCCTAGCTTCCGCGATGCGATTATTGTGCCGACAGCATCTGCATCATACTCATCCGAGTAGTTGAATTTACTAAGATGCTCAAACCCCATAGTTTCTAGATTATCGAGAGCGTACGTGTAGCTGTATGCTGCCGATGATAACGTCAGCGAAAGCATAGCAAGGTCTTTGTTGAAATCTCTTGGCGTGTTGTTAAAAGTGTTTTCTGTAAGGCTGATATCAAAATCCAACGTCGATACATCAGAATCAGAACTCAGCGGTGTTGTGACAAATTGCAAAGTGTAGTTGTCTAGTGAATATTCGCACGATGTAAGCATTAGCATTCCTCCAAAAGGTAGTATTGCACAAAGTGCGAGAGATATGATTTTTCTCAGCATGTTAATCTCCTGTTCATTTACTTGTAACAATTTTGTACTTGACACTATGGGTTTTGATGATATAATTTACCTTGTGGTATGATATATGTACAGTATTACAAAGGAGAAAAACGATATGCAGAAAGTTAATTTCACAAAAAGACTTACTTCTATATTATTAGCAATTTTAGTTGTTTTATCCTGTGCGGTTGTTTTTGGTGGCTGTAAGGATAAGAACATTCCTGAGGATCTCGAAGTTTACAGCTATGACAAGGGCGGTAACCCTACAGGTTATTTCAAGAACGAGTACGACGAGAACAACAACTGTGTAAAGAATGCTAACTACAACTCTGAGGGTGAGCTTCTTGGTTACACAATGAACGAGTATGACGCAAACGGCAACAGAACAAGAGTCGTTTACTATGATAAAGAAGATAAGGTTAAGGCTGAGGCTAAGACAGAGTACGATGACAAAAACCGTATCACAAAGTACACTGATATCGACGCTGAGGGTAATGTAAAGACATACGTTGTTTATGAGTATAACGAACTTGGCTTTGAGAGCAAAATCTCACGTTACAGAGGCGATGATACTCTCAAATCATACACAGAGTATGTTTACAACGAGAGTGGTGACTGCGTAAAGACAATCGAGTACAAGGGCGATGGTACAGTTAAGTACTACGTTGAGTACAAAATTGACGAGAACGGCGAGGAAATCGGCTATCGTTACGATGCTGACGGCACACTCATCGGCGAGGAATAATTTTACACCTGAATTCAAACGGCTTGGAGCTTTGATGTTCCAAGCCGTTTTTGTACTTATGAAGTTTGCAGGAAACAAATGATCAATTTCAGTATAAAATAACACAAAGGGCAGCTCAAACGAACTGCCCTTTAATATTGCATAAATTATATATGAAGTATAGAGGTTGCTATTTTAAAGTAGATGAACAACGATAGCGCGTCCAGAATTGTTGTGATGAACGGGCTGGCTACAACCGCAGGGTCAAAGCCAATTTTTTCAATGAGCATTGGCAACGTACATCCAACGATTTTTGCAAAAAATACCGTCAGAACCAAAGTCAGCGATACAACCAGAGCGACCATGACATCAACATCAGGGTTTTGCAACAGCATCCTGTCAACAAGGAGCATTTTCACAAAGTTAGCACATGCCAGAACCACACCGCATAGTATCGAAACGCGCGATTCCTTGAAGATAACTTTGAACACATCTTTGAACTCAATCTCTTTCAGAGATAGAGAACGGATGATTGTAACCGATGACTGTGAACCGGAGTTACCGCCAGTACCCATCAGCATCGGGATGAATGCTGTCAGCACGATTGATGTAGCAAGGCTTGATTCAAACGAGTTGATAATCATACCCGTGAATGTAGCTGAAATCATGAGTATCAGAAGCCACGGAATACGGCTGATGAAAATCTCCCACACAGTAAGCTTGTCGTATGGCTTGTCGGTGGTCGGTGTGATAGCCGCAACCTTCTGGATGTCCTCGGTGGCTTCTTCTTCCATTACGTCGATAGCGTCGTCGACGGTGACAATACCGACGAGTCGGTTTTCTTTGTCAACAACAGGAACTGCAAGGAAGTTATACTTGTTGAATATCTGTACAACCTTTTCCTGGTCATCAAGTGTGTTTACTGAGATGACATTTGTCTCCATGATATCCTCGATGATGTCCTCATCTTCAGCCAGTAACAGGCTTTTAATGGTGACAAGACCGATGAGAGTGGATGATTCGTCAGATACATAGCAGGTGTAGATAGTCTCTTTGTCGATACCTGTGCGTCGGATACGTTTGATAGCCTCTTCGGCGGTCATTTTTGGTCTGAGTTTTACAAACTCGGTTGTCATAATCGAGCCTGCGCAGTCCTCAGGATATTTCAGAATTTCGTTGATTTGTTTACGGACGTCAGGGTCAGCCTGACGCAAGATACGCTTTACAACATTAGCGGGCATTTCTTCGATGATATCAACCGCGTCGTCGACATATAGCTCGTCGATGACTTCTTTAAGCTCTGTGTCAGAAAAGCCGTGGATGAGAAGTTCCTGAGTGTCTTCGTCCATTTCAACGAAGGCTTCAGCCGCCAGTTCTTTTGGCAAAAGTCTGAACAGCACAGCGGTTTTTTCGTGCTGAATATCCTCAAAAATCACGGCAATATCAACAGGGTTCATAGTTGACAGAATATCCCTTAAAGTCGCGTACTTTTTGTTTTCGAGAAGTGTTACAATAGTCTCGAAAAGAGTGACTGTGTTCCTTTCCATAGAGTTATCCTCCTAATTTGATTTAGGCTCAAGTAGAAGACAGTCCCCAAAAGTCGAGTGCGTTAAATATGAAAACAGACACAGGTTACACACAGGCTGTTTTCGGTTGTACTTCGCCCAAGGGGATTGCCGGTGGTACTTCCAGCGTCCATTCAAATTTCGCCTCTTTCATTAGTGTAGTCCGAAAAACTCGGCTCTTATAATTTTATACCATATAAAAAGATAAGTCAACCAAGATGTCACAAAAAATTAACATCGTATGCCTTGATTTTAAAAAGCAAATTAAGTATAATAAACATTGTTTAATAAAATGTCAGGAGTTGATATGATGGACGATAAGTTTGAAAAAAAGCTTAAAGAGTTCTTACCATATATTATCATTATCGGTGTGGTGTACTTATTCGCGCCAGCGATTCTTGTTTTTACAAAAAGCACCGGACTTTTGAACCAGATTATTTACATCGGTTTGTTCCCACTTACTGCACTGTTGTGCAATCTTTATTACAGCTACAAAAAGGTTGATGACTTCTTTTTGAGTCTTGTTGCTCCGATTATCTATATTCCTAGTATGCTCCTTTATGGTAATATGAGGGATTCGGTTCTCAACACGCTGATTTATCTTGTTTCTTATTTTATCTGCGGATACATCGGACTTACTGTGGGTGATATGCTCAAAGGTTCAAACAAAGAGGAAGAAAAGGGCACAAGAAGGAGAAGGGTGCCGTCTGTTGTTGATACAGCTGCAACAAGCAATAATGCTGACGATGACTACGACCTTGAAATCATCGAGCCTGTAGAGAGCTTTGAGTACACAGATGACTACGCTGACAGTTCAAATGAGCCTTTGTACGAGCCTGTAACAAGCTACACAGAAGACGATATAGATGCGATTTTAGCGGAACTACACAACCGCAGAGATTGATAAGCTGAATATAAAAAATCATAACGGCTTGGAGCTTTGACGTTCCAAGCCGTTTTTGTGTGCGATGATAATTGAGGTTTTAGGGTTTGTGCTTGAGAGGAAGTTTTGACGGGTCGGGTGTTCATGCTTACATTTGTGTTGGATGGTCTTTGTGTCCTGTCAAACTACGCAACAAAACAAAAAGACAGAGTACCTTGTATAGGTGCTCTGCCTTAGTTTGTGTTGGTATTAAATTACTCGCAGAAGAATACGTCCATACCTGTTGTTTCGCCGTCAGCAACGATGTATGC
>JAZSHE010000113.1:0-2672 GCA_045533085.1 Ruminococcus sp. | reverse complement strand
TTGATGCAATTAGTTAATAAGTTTTTGTTAACATTTTTTAATTCTTCTTTAGAAATAAGCCTTGCAAACGGACTACTCACAAATGGCATTGGCTCAAAAACCGTTTCGTCACCATTAAAGCGCACGAATCTTAGCACACCTTGTTTGCACACAACACGCACAAAGTTACAAATATCAACGCTTCCCGAGTTTTTCATAGCATCAATAATCAGCCTGATATGACAGCTATCAATGTCAGCATTGTTTTCCTTTGCGATGATGCACAGCGAATTTGAAAGCACCGCTTCGTTGAGCATGAGTAGTTTTTTGCAATCGTAGCCAAAGTCAGTTTTGCAGTTGTTAATTTCTTTTAAAGAAACTTCATCCAGATGTGCTTTGACATCGGTGAGCGATTCGCACATGCGCATAACTGCAGTTTCAACTTCGGGATTGATACCCTTGAGCACAGGCACAACATTGTGACGGATATTGTTACGAGTAAAATCATCCGAAAGATTTGTACTGTCAGTAACGTAACTCAGCGAGTGCTCCTCACAATAACGCTCAATATCTTGGCGCGTACAATGAATCAGCGGACGGATGATATTACCACGTTTTGGGTGAATACCAGTCAGCCCTGACACAGATGTGCCACGCGTCAAATTATATAGCACTGTTTCCACGTTATCAGAAGCAGTGTGAGCAGTCGCAATCTTTGCACCAAGCGAATCACTAAGCTCAGAAAAAAAGCGGTAGCGCTCGTTTCTTCCACAAAGCTCAAGGCTCTGCTTGGATTCTTTTGCAAGCTTGACAACATCAACGCTTTTCACAAACAACCTGATGCCGTATTTATCGCACAAAGCGCGAACAAAGTTCTCATCACGCACAGCCTCATCGCCACGGATATTGTGGTTCAGATGACAGGCATATATTTCTATATCATATAGTTCTTTAACAGAATTAAGACAATGAAGCAAAGCAACGCTGTCAGCTCCTCCAGACAAAGCAACAATAACCTTGTCGCCGTTTTCAAGCATCGAATATGTGCTCAACGCTTTTGTAAGCTTATGCTTCACGATGAGCCTCCACGCTTGTAAATCGCATAAATTCACCCTGCCAATGCAGTTTTACGGACGAAGTTTCGCCGTGACGGTTCTTTGCTACAAGACACTCGCCACTGTTCTGGTCAACAGCAGTCGCGACATTCTCGCCCTTGTCCTTATCGTAGTATCCCTCACGATAAAGGAAGAGTACGATATCAGCATCCTGCTCGATAGAACCGGAATCTCGAAGGTCAGAAAGCTGTGGTTTGTGGTCAGTACGCTGTTCGCTCGCACGGGAAAGCTGTGAAAGACAGATAACAGGCACATTGATTTCTTTAGCCAGAATTTTCAGATTTCTTGTGATATCGGAAATTTCCTGCACACGGTTGTCAGTTTTACGTCCACCCGCAGACATAAGCTGAAGGTAGTCGATAACAACAAGGTCAACGTTCTTGAGACGTCTGAGCTTTGCTTTCATTTCAGAAACAGTGATACCCGGTGTATCATCAAGGTAGATGTCAGCTTTGTTCAGTACATCACCGCCTGCAATGAGACGCTGCCACTCTTCGTCAGTGAGCTTGCCTGTTCTCAGCTTTGTACCGCCAACAAGCGCTTCTGATGACAGCAAACGTGAAGCCAGCTGTTCCTTGGTCATTTCCAGCGAGAAGAACGCAACCGTCTTTTTCGATGTACAAGCAACGTTCTTTGTGATATTAAGCGCAAAGCTTGTCTTACCCATACCAGGACGTGCCGCAAGCAAAATAAGGTCAGAGCGGTTGAGACCGGTAATAACTCTGTCCAGATCACCAATACCTGTTGAAACAGGTTTTACAGATTCATCAGCTTTGTTGAGCAAGTCGAGTCGGTCAAAAGTCTGCACCAACACCTCATCAAGACGCTGTAAACCCTGAATGTTTTTTCCGCGTCTGATGTCATAAATCTTCTGTTCTGCAGAATCGAGCAAAACAGCAGGCTCCAGCTCGCCATCTGACGCTTCTTCAATGATATCACGAGATGCAGAAATGAGCATACGAACATCGTATTTATCTCTGACATACTGTGCGTATAATTCTATATTAGAAATTGACGGACAACTCTCAGCAAGTTGCATAAGATAGTTTTTGCCTGTTGCGCTGTCAAATTCTTTTTCTGTTTTCAGTGTTTCAAGTACAGTAACAGGGTCAATAGTCTTGCCCTGTGTGAACATTGAAATCATCACAGAGTAGATGAGTCTGTGAGTAGCTATGTAAAAGTAATCTGATTTCGGCAAAATTTCCGCTACTCTGGTTATAGCGTCAGGGTCCATCAGAATAGCTCCGATAACGGCTTGTTCGGCTTCAGGGCTGTACGGAAGTTTCAGCCCGTCATAACCTGACGTAATTTTCTTGTCTGCCAAAATAACACCTTCTTACTGTAATGTAGTAATTTTCGGACAAGCACTGCTCACCCTGTTATGTTCACTTGAGTAAACCGCAACACGTCGGACTCGTGTTCGACTTTTGAGGGCTGCGGTGCTCGGCGCTTAATATCACGCCTTCGTCGTCGCAAAGTCTCTTGATTACGATTTCCCTGGTCGGAAAATCTTTATCTTACGACTTGCTCCTCCTCTCCCCAAAATCATAGATTTCGGGGACCCCGAATTTTTCGCAT
>JAZSHE010000263.1:0-4073 GCA_045533085.1 Ruminococcus sp. | reverse complement strand
ATCTTGTACTTCATAATTTTACCGGCGGCATTTGTCGGGAACGAAGTAACAAATTCAATGTAACGTGGCACCTTGTGACGTGCCATATTAGCAAGGATATAGTCCTTCATTTCCTGCTCGGTCATTGACTCGCCCTCTTTTAAGATGATACAAGCCATAATTTCCTCGCCATACTGCTCGTCAGGAACACCGATAACCTGAACATCAGATACCTTTTCATGAGTGTAGATAAACTCTTCAATCTCCTTTGGATAGATGTTCTCACCACCACGGATGATCATATCTTTAAGACGTCCTGTGATACGGTAGTTGCCATCCTTTGTGCGACAAGCAAGGTCGCCTGTATGGAGCCAGCCATCCTTATCTATTGCTGCAGCAGTTGCCTGTGGCATCTTGTAGTAGCCTTTCATGATATTGTAGCCACGAGCCAAAAACTCACCAGGCACTTCATCTGGACAGTCCTCACCAGTTTCAGGGTCAACGATACGGCACTCAATCTCAGGAAGTGCTCGACCTACTGTTGAAACTCGAACCTCAATCGGATCATCGGTTGAGCTCATTGTACAACCAGGAGAAGCCTCTGTCTGACCGTAAACGATAGTGATTTCCTTCATATTCATTTTATCAACAACGTCCTGCATAACAGAAATAGGACAAGGTGAACCAGCCATAATACCTGTACGCATATATGAGAAATCAGTTTTGTCAAAATCTTCATGCTCAAGCAGTGCAATAAACATTGTAGGTACACCGTGGAATGCGGTGATGTGCTCGTTGTTGATGCACGCAAGTGCAGGCTTTGGTGAGAAATATGGGAGCGGTAAAAGTGTTCCGCCGTGGGTCATTGTCGCTGTCATAGCGAGTACCATACCAAAGCAGTGGAACATCGGAACCTGAACCATCATTCTGTCAGCAGTTGAAAGATCCATTCTGTCGCCGATACATTTACCATCATTTACGATGTTGTAGTGTGTGAGCATAACGCCCTTAGGAAAGCCTGTTGTACCTGATGTGTACTGCATATTGCACACGTCATCTTTGTCAACCTGAGCAGCCATTCGATGAACTTCTGAAAGTGGCACCTTGTTTGCAAACTCAAGAGCCTGATTCCATGTCATACAGCCTTTCTGTTTAAAGCCGACTGTGATAACATTTCTCAGGAATGGCAAACGCTTTGAATGAACCTGTGTACCCTCTTTTGTATTCTCAAGCTCAGGACAGAGTTTTGCAACGATTTCACCGTAGTTTGTGTCCTTTGCGCCCTGAGTCATAATCAGTGTGTGAGTATCAGACTGACGGAAGAGGTACTCAGCCTCGTGTATTTTATATGCTGTATTAACAGTTACCAGAATGGCACCGATTTTTACTGTTGCCCAGAAAGCGATGTACCACTGAGGTACATTTGACGCCCAGACAGCAACCTTTGTGCCTGCTTTTACACCCATAGCGATAAGTGCACGGGCAAATGTGTCAACGTCATCCCTGAACTCTGTGTAAGTACGGGTATAGTCGAGTGTTGTGTATTTGAACGCATACTGGTCAGGGAATTCCTCAACCATTCTGTCAAGTACATCACCGAATGTTGCGTCAATAAGCAAATCTTTTTTCCACACATATTTTCCTGTGTGGCGGTTGTTTGAGTACAGAGTTTTCTTGTTCTTCGAAGTGTCATCAAACTGATTCATAAACTCTTTGTACTGAGCAAAAATGATTTCCATATCATCAAGCTCTTCACACCAACTTGGGTCCCAAATAAGAGAAATGTAGCCATCGTAGTTAACCGAGCTTAAAGACAGCATCATCTCTCTGATTGGCAAATCGCCCTCGCCAGCTAAACAATATTCGATTTTACCGTCTACCTTTTTAGCGTCTGAAAAATGAACGTGTTTTACATAAGCGCCGAGGTTTTTGATAACCTGCTCAGGTGACTCTTTCGCTGTAAAATAAGCGTGTGAAAGATGCCACAGTGCCGCTACGTTATCGCTTGCAAACGAGTCGAGCACCTCGCACAATGCCTTTGTATCAGCAAAAAGTCCTGATGTTTCAATAAGCAAAGTAACGTTGTTATCAATAGCAGTGCAGTGCACAGTTTCAATGGTCTTAACAACCTGAGCTTTTGCACTATCTTTATCTTCACAGTCAAAAGCACGCAGACGGATGTTAGGAATACGCAGGTTAGAAGCTATCTCGATGCAACGGTTGATTTCGTCGATTGTGCCCTCTTCACACTTGCTGTTTGCGATGTCAGAAACAACGTCAATGCAAGGAATTTCGAGACCTTTCTCGAAAAGTCTGCGTAAAGTCGCAGCTGATGTATAATCATGAAATGCACCGCCTTTTTCGTTGAAAAGGCGGTTGTTTATATTATGAAGCTCGATACCTGAAAAACCGATGTAGGTAGCAGCTTCGCAAAAATCCTCAAAATTGCTGTTATGCCAGCCTTTTGTTGAAAATGAGAGTTTCATCTCTTACGCCTCCTCGTAAACAATCTTGTTGACAGCGTTCAAGTAAGCACGAATACTCGCACCCATGATATCGGTGGAGATACCGTTGCCAGAGTACAGCTTTGAGCCGTTTCTAAGTTTTACAAGAGCTGAGCCCATAGCCTCTTTGCCCTGTGTAACTGACTGAATCTGGAAATCATCGAGCTCGTAGTGGTGGCCGACAATCTGGTCGATAGCTAGGAAAGATGCATCGACAGGGCCGTCACCAATGCAGATACCCTGAAACTGTTCGCCGTCTTTTTCGAGTGTAATCTGAGCTGTTGAGTTGATGATGTTGCCGTTGTTTATTACATAAGAGATGAGCTTATATGTAGCAGGAACCTGCAGAGCAACTGACGCTACAATTGCGTCAAGTTCCTTTGCGCCTACGTTCTTCTTCTCAGCAACACGGATGAACTCTTCGTAAACCTTGGTTTCGTCTTCTTCGGACAGGTCATATCCGAGCTTTTTGACAGCAACAGCGATGTCCTCCTGAGTGTCTTTTACATCAAGGTGGATTGAAGTTTCGTCAGCATCTGTCAAAGTTACTGCCGCATTTTCGTTGTTAGCGTTTTCAGCGATGCGGTTAATCTGCTTGATGATTCTGTGCATTTCTGTGAAACGGATGTTTGAATAAAAATCGTATGAATCGCCACAGTTTTTAACCATAGTAGCAAATATCTCGAGTGGTGTGCAATCGCCATCAACAGCAGTTTTTACAATGCTGATGCCCTTTCGTGCAGAAAGGATAGCCTGAGCAACAGCAAGACCGTTCTTATCATCGCACTTAACACCGACTGGTACATCAACCTTCTTTGCAAACTTCTCAGCAAAATCAGCGAAATCGTCTGGGAGCATTGAAGACGCGGAATCGCACAGAGAAATTGTTGTAGCGCCAGCTTCCTGTGCTACCTTTACTGCCTTTTTGAGAAAATCTTTCTCTGCTCTTGTGGCATCAACAGCACAGAACTCAACATTGTCACAGCCTTCTTTTGCTGACTCAATGCACTTTTTGATGTAGTCGAGCATTTTAGCGTCCTTTTTGTGGAGGTTATACTCCATCAGAGCAGGAGAAACAGGAAGCTCAATACGAATACTCGGATGAGCTGTATTTGAGAGAGCTTTCTTAGCGTTTTCGATGCTCTCGAGTGTTGTTCCTGCAGCAACAGAAATGACACTTTTCTTAACAAAAGAAGCTACTGTGCGAACAAAAAGAATGTCTGTTCTTTCGTTTATAATTTCAGGAAGCTCAATAACATCAACACAAAGTCGCTCAAGCTGACGAGCGATTTCGAGCTTCTCTTTAAAGCTGAAGTTAGAGTTTTCTTTGCACAAAGTTGTGTCTGCAATTCTCACATGTTTCATAAAATTCTACCTCTTTTACAGAAAATAAAAAATCCCCAAGGCTTATGCCTCAGGGACGAATAAATCGCGGTACCACCCTGTTTGCCGAAAAATCGACCAACTCAGTAAGGCTCAAACAAGCCTTTTGCCATGGTAACGGGGCATGCCGTAATCGCTTAATAAAATTCAGCGATTCTGCTCCAAAATGAGACTTTCCTGACCGTTTCTACCGTCTTGCACCAACCG
>JAZSHE010000043.1:0-7484 GCA_045533085.1 Ruminococcus sp. | reverse complement strand
TATAGTATAACGAGGGGTGCTTTTTTGCGTGCTAAAAAGAAAACGAGCAAGATACATAAAAGATTACGCAGAATATTGTTTTGTGCTCTGGCTTTAATCATAGCAATTGTTGTGTTCTTTGAATTTACTGTCAGAGATAGGTTGGAGTTATCGATTATCGCTCAGATAAAAACCGTATCAAGCACAGCTATAAACACAGCGGTAAACGATTATCTGAATGAAAACAAAGATATATGTATGCAAATGGTTAAGGTTAATTGCGATGATAGCATTAATGTAAAATCTATTACTGAAAATGTTTATGCTGTGAATATATTTAAGACCGATATGATAGATGTAGCACAGAGCGCTGTCGACGATGTTATGAAAACTCACGGAATAGAAGTTAAGCTTGGAAATTTCACTGGACTTAATTTGTTCTCTGATTTGGGCCCTGTTATTCCCATAGACATAGACGCTACAACAAATATTTCCTGTGAAGTTAAAAGTACCTTTGAGTCTTCAGGAGTCAATCAGACTTTGCACAAAATTATTGTTGATATGAATGTTGATATTTATGTTGGAAACCCAATCAGAATTGAGTCGGTTGCATACTCAACATCCTATGAGGTGGCACAGACCCTGATTGTTGGTGCAGCACCATCGTTGTATGGTTCGATATCAACAAGATATTGATTCAAAATGTAAAAAAACTTTTAATAACCGCAATATAATGATAAAATCTATTGAAAATCAAACACTGTTGTGCTAAAATGTATTGGATAATACATAATTAGGGGGATAGTGTCTTGATGGACAATAAAATTTCAAAAAATCAAACTATTTCTCAAAATGAATATTTATTGCTTACCGCAGAGTTGATGGCTATACGCAAGCGTGGTGATGAGCCAATGGCTTATGTCAGAACCTATGGTTGTCAGCAAAATGTTGCAGATAGTGAACGTATAAAAGGTATGCTGTCTGAGGCTGGTTTTTCTTTTACTGAAAATGTAGAAGAAGCTGACTTTATTCTTTTTAACACTTGTGCTGTCAGAGAACACGCCGAAGACAGAGTTTTCGGAAACGTCGGAGCACTTAAAAACATCAAACGTAAGCATCCGTCAGTACTCATCGCTTTGTGCGGTTGTATGATGGAGCAGGAGCATGTGGCTAAGAAGATTCACGATAGTTTTCCTTTTGTAGGTCTTGTTTTCGGAACAAATTGTCTACACGAGTTTCCAAGATTGCTTTACAATAGCTTGCTTTATGGCAAACGTCAGTTTTTACGTGGAGTAACTGATGACAACGTGTACGAAGGTATCCCGATCAAGCGTGATGGTACATTCAAAGGATTTATACCTATTATGTATGGATGTGACAATTTCTGTTCATACTGCATAGTACCATACGTTCGTGGCAGAGAGAAAAGCAGACGTCCTGAGGTTATCATCGAGGAAGTCAGAGAGATGATTAATCAGGGATATAAAGATATCTGCCTTTTAGGACAGAATGTTAATTCCTATGGCAAAGGGCTTGAAGACAGACCAAACTTTGCATACCTACTCAAAGAAATTGATAAAATCGAAGGTGATTATTGGCTTCGATTTATGACATCACATCCAAAGGATTGTACAAAGGAATTGATTGATACTATTGCTGAAAGCAAGCATATCAGCCATCATCTGCATCTTCCGTTCCAGTCTGGTTCTGATAAAATTCTCGATTTGATGAACAGACGTTATACTCGCGAGAAGTATCTTGATATTATCAATTATGCTAAAGAGCGTATCGATGATTTGTCACTGACAAGCGACATTATCGTCGGTTTCCCTGGTGAAACATATGAGGACTTCTGTCAGACTCTTGACCTTATCAGAGAAGTAGAGTTTACGTCATTGTTTACTTTTATCTATTCCCGTAGAAAAGGTACACCTGCTGCCGAAATGGAAGATGTTGCCACTGATGAAGAAAAGTCAACGTGGTTCAGAGAACTTCTTAAAGTACAGGAAGAGATTGCTGCGAAGAGGTGTGCAGGTATGGTTGGCACTACTCAGAAAGTTCTGGTTGAAGAAAAATGCCAGAACAAGGAAGGTGTGCTTAACGGACGCACAAGTGGTAATATTATAGTTGAATTTGCCGGTGACGAAAGTCTCATCGGTTCATTTGTAAATATTAAAATAACAAAGGCTCGCAATTGGATACTTAACGGCGAGCTTGTAAAGGAGTAATAACAATGGATTTAATCACACTTACAAGACAGCTTGGTCACGCTATTCAGGAAGAAAAAGCTTACAAAGATTTACGTGCAGCTCAGACTACTGCTGACAACGATAAGGAATTACAGGATCTTATCGGTGAGTTTAATTTAAAGAGAATGGCTATCAACAACGAAGCTTGCAAAGAGGAGAGGGATGAAGATAAACTCAGAACTCTCAACGAAGAAATGCGTAGCACATATACAAAGATTATGCAAAACGAGAATATGATTGCTTATAACGATGCAAAAACTGCACTTGATACACTTATGCAGCGCGTTATGGCTATTATCACACAGTCAGCAGAGGGTGAGGATCCTGATACAACTGATTATTCACCTTCATGTACACACGACTGTTCAACTTGCGGTGGTTGCCACTAATTTTTACTTTTGAAGATAAGGAATGAGGATAAATGGCTGAGCTTTCTCCAATGATGAAGCAATATTTCAGCATTAAAAAAGAGAATAAAGACAGCATCGTATTCTTCAGATTAGGCGATTTTTACGAAATGTTCTTTGAAGATGCTAAAATCGCATCGAAAGAACTTGAACTCACCCTGACTGGTAGAGATTGCGGACAGGAAGAACGTGCTCCTATGTGCGGTGTACCTTTTCACAGCGCAGAGGGATATATCGCTCGTCTGGTAGCCAAGGGATATAAAGTCGCTATATGTGAGCAGACAGAAGATCCATCAAAAGCTAAGGGTATTGTTAAGCGTGATATTATTCGTGTTATCACACCTGGTACTGTTATGGAAAGCAGTATGCTTGATGAAAGTGTCAACAACTACATCTGCTGTGCATATTCATCAGGTAAAACAGTCGGTCTTTGCTTTTGTGATATTTCGACAGGTCAGCTTAACGTTACTGCTCTTGACTCAAAAGACGCTGTTGCACAACTGAAAACTCAGCTTACTGCTTACTCACCGAAAGAAATTATCCTCGGCGGAAACGTTAAAAACAACAAAGAGCTCATCAATTTTATCAAAGACAAGCTTTCATGTTATGTATCTGATGTTTCTGATGATGCTTGCGGTTTCCTTGATTGTTCAGATGCTGTTATATCTCATTTTGGCGCGAAACAAGCTGAAGTTGTTTCCGAAAACAAAGATATAATTGTAGCTTTGGGTGTTCTTCTGAATTACCTGAAAGATACACAGAAAACAGGTCTTGAACGTATTGAAACTATTGACTTGTATTCTGATGACCAGTATATGAACCTAGATTACAACACTCGTCGTAATCTTGAGTTAACTCAGACAATGAGAACTAAAGAAAAGAAACACTCTTTGCTCTGGGTTCTCGATAGCACAAAGACTGCTATGGGCAAGCGTATGATTCGCTCATGGGTTGAGCATCCGTTGATGAATGTTGCTCAGATTATCAAGCGCCAGAGTGCAGTAGAAGAACTCGTAAACAACACAGTTAAACGTCTTGAGTTGTCAGCTATGTTGGTTGGTATATTTGATATCGAGCGAATTATGACACGAATTGTGTATGGTTCAGCTAATGCCAGGGAATTACGCTCACTACACAGCGCGATTTCTAATCTGCCACAGATTCACGATGAGCTTTCAGATTCAACTTCAAATTATCTGAAAGAGTTATACAAAGAGCTTGATACACTTGATGATATAAGCGAGCTTATCGATTGTTCAATTGTCGAAGAACCTCCATTCTCAGTAAGAGAAGGCGGGATGATTAAGAAAGGCTATTCGCAAGAGCTGGATATCCTTTCAGGAGATATGAACGATTCTACATCACTTCTTGCTAAAATCGAGCTTGAGCAAAAAGAAGCGACGGGAATTCCGAAGCTTAAAGTCGGTTACAACCGTGTGTTCGGTTATTATATTGAGGTTACAAATTCGTACAAAGAGCTTGTTCCTGAAACATATATCAGAAAACAGACACTCGCTAACTGTGAAAGATACATAACTCCTGAATTAAAGGAGCTTGAGGGCAGAATCCTCGGCGCAAAAGACAGAGCGATTGCTCTTGAGTATGCTTTGTTTGACGCTATCAGAAAGAAGATTGCTGAAAATCTTCAGCGAATCGAAAAGTCAGCTCACAGTATCGCTGTGCTTGATGTTCTCGTTTCACTCGCTAACGTAGCATCATCTAACAGATACATAAGACCTGAAGTGAATTTATCAAACGTGATAAGATTAAAAGACAGCAGACATCCTGTTGTTGAGGCTTTGTCGGATGCAGCTCCGTTCGTTCCAAACGATGTATTTCTGGACAACGATTCTAACCGTGTCGCTATTATTACAGGTCCTAATATGGCTGGTAAATCAACATATATGCGTCAAGTTGCTATCATCGTATTGATGGCGCAGATGGGAAGTTTTGTGCCTGCGTCTTATGCTGAAATAGGCATTGTCGATAGCATCTTCACACGAGTGGGTGCTTCTGATGATCTGGCATCTGGTCAATCTACGTTTATGGTTGAAATGAGCGAGGTTGCCAATATTATTTCTAACGCAACCAAGAAGAGTCTTCTCATCCTTGACGAAATCGGACGAGGCACATCTACTTTTGATGGTATGAGCATTGCGAGAGCAGTTCTTGAGTACGTTGCTGACAAAAAGCGACTGGGTGCGAAAGCTTTGTTTGCTACTCATTATCACGAACTTACTGTTCTTGAACAAATACTTGATGGTGTTAAAAACTACAACATCGCTGTAAAAAAGCGTGGCGATGACATAACATTCTTACGCAGGATAATACCTGGTGGAGCTGATGACAGTTATGGTATCGAGGTTGCAAAGCTTGCAGGTATTCCTGATTCAGTTATCGTCAGGGCTAAAGAAATATTAAAAGACCTAACGTTTGAAAGTAATTGTTTCAATGGTACTAAAGATGTTTCAAGACTAAAACCAATACAGTCAGAAAGCGACCAGTTGTCACTTATTCCTGACGAAAGTAATGCGATTTGTGACAGGATAAAAGGTGTTGATATAAACACTTTGACTCCAATTGAAGCTATGAACTTATTATATGAACTAAAGAAAATGTGTGAGTAAAGAGGTGAGTACATTTGGGTAGAATTAACGTTCTTGATAAACATGTTGCTGAGCTTATTGCAGCAGGTGAGGTGGTTGAACGACCTTCTTCTGTAATTAAAGAGTTAGTTGAAAATTCAATAGATGCAGGCGCTACAGCGATAACTGTTGAAATCAAAAACGGCGGTACTACCTTTATGCGTGTTACTGACAATGGTTGTGGTATTATGCGCGAAGATATTAAAATTGCCTTTTTGCGCCACGCAACCAGCAAAGTCAGAGCAGAAGATGACCTAGACTCTATTTCCACTCTCGGTTTCAGAGGAGAGGCCCTCGCTTCTATTTCGGCTGTATCTCACCTTGAACTTATTACAAAATCAGCTGAGGAACCGATTGGTACAAGATATGTTATCTCAGGCTCAGAAGAGGTTTCTTTTGATGATGCAGGATGTCCTGATGGCACTACATTCATTATCAGAGATTTGTTTTATAACATTCCTGCAAGACTTAAGTTTTTAAAAACTGATGTAGGAGAGGGAAACGCTGTTTCAAATGTTATTGACAAAATAGCGTTGTCGCATCCTGAAGTTTCGATTACATATATCAAGGATTCAAAACTGATGCTTAAAACCGCAGGTGATTCAAAGCTCTTGTCGGCCATCTATTCTGTTTATGGTCGAGATTTCGCGAGTGGACTTATCCCTGTTGACTATGAATTGAATGGTATAGCAGTAAAAGGATATTTGTCTAAGCCGCAGAACGCAAGACCTAACCGCAATATGCAGAACTTTTTCATAAATGGTCGTTATGTAAAAAGCAGAACTGCGATGGCTGCCGTTGAAGAAGCGTGCAAAGGTTCTGTCATGGTTGGTAAATTTGCGTCTTGCGTTTTGAATCTTGATATAGCTTACGAAGCGGTTGATGTCAATGTTCACCCGTCAAAAATCGAGGTACGTTTTGTTAACGAACGTCCTGTGTTTGACGCAGTTTATCACGCTGTTAAATCTGCTCTCTATGCAGGAGATACTAGAAAAAATGCTGTTCTGAATCAGAATAATCAGACTAAGAGGGTTAATCCTTTCGAACTTGCACAAAAGGTTTTCAGAGAAAAAGAAGAGTCAGTTGTCGAAAAGTCGGTTATAACCGGCAGTAAACCTGCTGTAAGCAAACCTTTATTCGACCCGTTCGCTATTTTGGACGAGCCACCAAAGAAAGTTGAAACTACGATTGATTCAAAACCAGTATCTGAGATTAAACCTATCAATTTTGATGTGAAAGTTTCGGATGTTATAGAAAACCCTGTTTGTGCACCTGAAATTTCAGTAGAAGATAAACCGCATGTCGGTGTTGTTCCTGTTGTTGAAGATTTTATCGCAGACAATGATGAGACGGCTCAACAAGTTTTTGAGCAGATTGAAATCACATCACCTACTGAAGTGACAAAAGAATCACCATCTGTATTTTCGCACCAAAGTATCGATGATAATAGCGAAAGCGTTGAAGAAATAAAGCCTTTGATTGAACAAAACGAAGATGATTTCAGATATATCGGAGAGGCTTTCAAAACATATATAATTATAGAAAAAAATTCAAAAGAGCTTATCCTTATTGATAAGCACGCTGCTCACGAGCGTATTATTTATGAGCGTTTAAAAGCTGAAAAAGGCTCTGGTTATTCACAGCTTTTGCTTCAGCCGATAACTGTTACACTTAATAAAATTGACTATAACAGCGTTATTAATAACATAAATCTGTTTGCTGAAACCGGCTTTGATGTCGAGGATTTCGGTAATGGAATGATTATTGTAAGAAGTGCTCCTCAATATCTTGAAAAAGAAGATATTGAGAACACTGTTATTGAAATGGCTGGCTATCTCACTGATCATAAAAGTGATATCCGCACAGAACAAATGGATTGGATTTATCACAACGTTTCGTGCAGAGCTGCGATTAAAGCAGGAAATATCAGCACAGACAGAGAACTCATTGATATTGCCAAAAAACTCGAAACCGATGATAGCCTGAGGTACTGTCCACATGGCAGACCTTTATGTATAGTGCTTAGCAAATATGAAATAGAAAAACAATTTGGCAGGGTATAGTATGACTTCTTCAAAAATTCCGATGATATGTATTGTTGGTCCAACAGCTAGTGGTAAGACCGCTTTGTCAGTTCAGCTTTCAAAAATATTCAACGGAGAAATTGTTTCCGCAGATTCTATGCAGATTTACAAAGGTATGGA
>JAZSHE010000005.1:0-7329 GCA_045533085.1 Ruminococcus sp. | reverse complement strand
GAAACAAACAATGGTCAGACTGAGCTATATTTCAACTGGTCAGAGTGTCGATATATAAAAAACAGCCACCTTGCAGGTGGCTGTTTTTTTATAGCTTTATTTTGTTGTCTATCGCAAACCATACTTCTTTTAAAGAATATTCTTTGCCGTTTAAGTATTGCAGCTCGCCTGCGTCGGTTTTGAAATCAAAGCCGAGTTTGTACGAGCACAAAAGCTGGTGGTTTTGTCTGTGTTTACGGTTGAGAGTTTTGTCGCCGTATTTTTCGTCACCGAGTAGCGGATGGCCGATAGACGCCATGTGAGCTCTTATCTGGTGGGTTCTTCCTGTCAGCAGTTCTACCTCGCACAATGACAGATTACGCTCTTTGTCGTAGTTTATCACATTGTATTTTGTGATGATTTCTTTACTGCCGTCGGTTTTGTTTCTGGTTACCCTTACTGTGTTTTTGCTTTCGTTTTTAGTGAGATAGTCTTTGAGCGTGTCTGACTTTTTCTTCGGACAACCCTTTACAACGCAAAGGTAGAACTTTTGTATTTCTCGTGTTCTGACTTTTTCGTTGAGCACACGAAGTGCCATCGCATTTTTAGCGGCAATAATGATACCGCCCGTGTTTCTGTCAATTCGGTTAACAAGAGCAGGGGAGAACGCTTTGTCTGACTCTGGGTCATATTCACCCTTTTCAAACAGATATCTCTGGACACGATTTACCATACAGTCAGCGTCATAGTTTTTATCCTGATGGACAATAACGCCCGGCTTTTTGTCGAGCAACATAATGTTATCGTCCTCGTACACTATGTCGAGTTTCTTGGATGCTTTCATAAATTCGTATTCTTTCTTTGTTTCTTCAAAGAACTCGTCTTTTATGTAAAGTGTCAGTACATCGCCTTCATTCAGGAATACCTCAGGGGTGGTTTTCTTACCGTTTAGTTTGATGTACTTTGTTCGAATGTATTTGTGCATCAGCGATTTCGGCATAGTTTTGAATCGCTTAAGTATGAATTTATCAAGTCTTTGACCTGAATCATTTTTATTGATAGTAATTGTACGCATTTTATCACCGTATTTAATTATACCACAATATTGAATTTAATCAACAAACTTTCTGTAACACACAACGCTGTGATGAGTATAATAATAACGGGTGATGATTATGAGAAGCTGTCGCAAGAATATTTCAAACGCAGTATCGTTTTCGGCGGGGATAATTCTGTCGTGCGTTCTTCCTAGCAAATGCGTGCTTTGTATTGCGGCGGCAACCATAATCTTAGTATGCTATAGTTGTAGGAGGTAGCTATGAAAGTTGTACTTATTGAAAAGCCAAAGTTTTTATCGTTCATACTGCGAAAACTCTATGGTATCAAAAAACTGCCGCAGCAGTGACTGAAAAACAAGCACTGATATTTGTGAAAACTTTGTAGGGGCGGCCACTGGTCGCCTTTATTTGTTTCAAAAAAACCGCCGTGGACGGCGGCTTTTTTCTTTATGTACCGCCTTGGGTGACAAGGCGGAGTTTTTATATATACAGCTGAAGTCTTTGGCCCGGGTAAATTGTGTCAGGGTCCTCGATGTTGTTGATTGCGATAAGCTCGTTTATATCAAGTCCGTATCTTGATGCGATTGTATACATTGTATCTTTCGGTCTTACAAAGTAAAATTTTGGTGGTCTTACTTCTTCGACAGGGATTCTGAGCCTTTGACCTGGATATATTGTGTACGGATATACAATGCCGTTGTATCGTGCTATGTCCATAGCTGTTGTACCGAACAACTGAGCTATAGCAAACAGCGTGTTGCCTTGTCTTACTGTATATTCAATGTGGTTCATACTATTCCTCCTTACTCATACTACATACTATGCACAAAAGTGAAATATGAAAATGAATATTTTGGAAAAAGGAGTCAATCATAATGCTGGGAGGAATGTTTATGACAACTAAAATCAAAAAAATACTGGCACGAGAGATAATCGATTCACGTGGTAATCCGACTGTGGAAGCTCAGGTGGTGACCGAAAGTGGTGTTTGTGCGATAGCATCGGTGCCGTCGGGTGCGTCAACGGGCGAGTTCGAAGCAGTTGAGCTAAGAGACAACGACAACCGCTATATGGGAAAAGGCGTCAGAAACGCTGTGGCAAATATCACAGGTTCAATCAGTCCTACTCTGCAAGGTATCAGTGTACTTTCTCAGCGGAAAATCGACAGGATTATGTGCGAGCTCGATGGTACTGAAAACAAAAGTAACCTTGGTGCAAATGCGACTCTGGCGGTGTCGCTTGCGTGTGCAAAAACTGCGGCTAAACTCCTTAATATTCCGCTTTATCGTTACATCGGTGGAGTGAATGCACACACACTTCCTGTGCCGATGATGAATATCTTAAACGGCGGAGCGCACGCATCAAATAATATAGATATTCAGGAATTTATGATTATGCCAGTATCAGCTTGCTGTTTTTCAGAGGGACTCAGACAGTGTTGTGAAATATATCACACTTTGGGTTCAATCCTGAAATCTGAGGGCAAGGCAACGGGAGTTGGTGACGAAGGTGGTTTTGCGCCAGACCTGGACAGCGATGAGCAGGCAATCGAGTATATACTGAAAGCAGTAGAAAAGGCAGGATATACAACAGATGATATAAAAATTGCTTTGGATGTAGCGTCATCTGAGTGGTACAAAGACGGTTTTTATCATCTGCCTAAGAGAAACACCCGTATGAACAGCGATGACCTTATCTCTTATATTGAAAAGCTGTGTGTTTCGTATCCGATAATTTCTGTCGAGGACGGATTGTCAGAGCACGATTTTAAAGGCTTCGCAAAGCTGACACAAAAACTCGGTTCTCGTATTCAGCTTGTCGGTGATGATTTGTTTGTGACAAACACCAAACGTTTGCGATATGGTATCGAAATGGGGGCAGCAAATTCAATCCTTGTGAAAGTCAACCAGATTGGAACACTGACAGAGTCGATAGAAGCTGTACAGTGTGCTCATCGCGCGTCGTACTCAGCTGTTATTTCACATCGAAGCGGAGAAACCGAGGATATAACTATAGCTGACATCGCTGTGGCACTCAACGCTGGTCAGATAAAAACCGGAGCACCATGTCGCTCGGATAGAGTCGCAAAATACAATAGATTGCTCAGAATTGAAGAAGAATTGGGCGATGTGTCGGAATATGGCTTTTGACAGCTCTTTCCATTTATAAATAGGATACAAAAAAATAACCGCCTATATGGCGGTTATTTTCTTATCTGGAATTAAAAATATGTGTTTTGTGGTAATATTATGGTGTATACAAATGCTAATATTGGAGGCATATCCCGTGAAACTAAAACGATTTCTGGCAGGTGTACTTATTATGTTGATTTTACCATCTGTTTTTATGACCGGCGCTTTTGCCACATCTGATTCGGGCGCAGAGCCTACTACGGCTACTGAAGAAGAAACTCAGGCTCCTACAAAGCCACCTGTAACTTCCGCTGATGTCGGAATGGCAAATTATGTAAAGCTCCTCGAGAAGACTTACTACAAAGGTAATCTCGGCGCCACTTATTCAAAGAGTGAAACCACCTTCAAAGTCTGGTCACCACTCGCTACCGATGTAAAAGTCCGTATTTACTCAAAGGGTACTGATGGTGAAGATGGCGCACAGCTTCTGTCAGAAACATCTATGAAGCTCGTTGAAAAGTACGGCACTTGGGTGCTTACTTTAAAGGGCGACTACAAGAACAAATATTACACCTACGTTGTTACTGTCAACGGCAAAACCAACGAGGCTGTTGACCCTTATGCAAAGGCTGTTGGTGCCAATGGCAACCGCGGTATGATTGTTGATCTCAAGTCAACAAATCCAAAGGGCTGGGAAAAGGACAAGTTTGACCGCGTAGCTGTTGCTACTGACGCTATTATCTGGGAAGTCAGCGTGCGTGACTTCTCTGCGAGCGAAACAAGCGGTGTTTCTGAAAAGAACCGTGGTAAGTTCCTCGCGTTTACTGAGGAAGGCACTGTTGTTGATTCTGTCGAGGGTTCACTTCCAACTTGTGTGGATTATCTCAAAGAACTGGGCGTAAATTATGTCCAGATTAATCCTTTCTACGATTTCCACTCTATCGACGAAACTGATACAGTCAACCCACAGTATAACTGGGGTTATGACCCTAAAAACTACAATGTTCCTGAGGGTTCATATTCATCGAACCCTTATGATGGTAATGTTCGTATCAAAGAGTGCAAGCAGATGATTCAGGCTTTGCACAACGCAGGCATCGGCGTTATCATGGACGTTGTTTACAACCACACATATTTATCTAACGATTCATGGTTCAACCTTATCGTTCCTGACTATTACTATCGTATCGACGATAACGGCAACTGGTCAAACGGCTCAGGATGTGGTAACGACACAGCGTCCGAGCGTATTATGTTCCGTGAGTTTATGAAAAACTCAGTTGTTTACTGGGCACAGGAGTATCACATCGATGGTTTCCGTTTTGACCTGATGGGTCTGCACGATGTTGATACAATGAACTACATCCGCAAATCTTTGGACGAGCTGCCTGATGGACAGAAGATTATTATGTACGGTGAGGCGTGGAATCTTGATACCAACTGTGATAGCGGCACTGTTTTAGCTACACAGAATAACCTCTCAAAACTGAGCAAACGTATAGGTGCGTTTAACGACACTATCCGTGACGGACTCAAAGGCAACGTCTTTGATGAAAAGGATAAGGGCTTTATCCAGTCAGGCTCAAACAAATCAAAGGTAAAATCAGGTATCGAAGGTATGTCTACAGCGGGCACATGGGGAACACCTCCTACACAGTGCATCAACTACGCATCATGCCACGATAACCTCTCACTTTATGACAAACTCGTTGCTTCTGTATATCCTGACGAAGGCTCTTTCCGTAAGCGTAGGGAAGACCTTGTCATGATGAACAAGCTTTCTGCGGCTATCACCTTAACATCTCAGGGTGTACCGTTTATGATGGCTGGCGAGGAGATGGCGCGTTCTAAGGACGGCGACGAAAACTCATACAAATCTCCTGTTGAAGTTAACCAGATTGACTGGAACGATATCAACAAGTACGCTGACCTCAATGAGTACTACAAAGGTCTTATTGACATCAGACAGACTGTTGACCTTCTTTCTGACTACACTGGCAACGTCGCAAACTCCATTGAATATTTCAAGGGACTTGACGATGGAGTTATCGGCTACGCTTTGAAAGGCCGCGGAAACACTCAGGCTTTCGCCGCTGTGTTCAACGGTTCTTCAAAGAAAACAACTGTAACATTACCAGAAGGCTACTGCCTTACATGGGTACAGATTGCAAACGCTACTGATGCAGGCATCCGTAATCTCGCTGAGATTTCTGACAGCAAGGTTACTGTTGAGCCTCATTCCTGCGCTATTTTAGTCAACAAGAGCAGCTTTGATGCTTACAAGAACATCGACTCAACAGCACGCGTTATTGTTAACTATAAAGACAGCAGCAGTAACTCTGTTGTTTATCAGCAGGTACTCAAGGGTAAGGTGGGCGATTCCTATGAGGTTTCATATCCTAACTCTTTGCTTTACAGATATAATGTAACAGGCGTGAATGGTTCAAAAACTGGCAAGTTCACAGCCCAGACACAGGATGTTACAATTAATTGCGAAGAGTACTCGGGTGACAACTCAACTGTCACAATCCGTTTTGTCAACGAACACGATGAGGATATCGCAAATACTATCGTTATGACAAACCGAGTAGGCCAGAAGTACACAACTGCTAAGATTGCAGGCGTTTACGGCTATAGAATCGATCTCGAAAACCTGCCTGAAAATGGTGCGGGTAAGTACACAAAGGACCCTATCACTGTTATTTATAAATACAACTCAATCGAAGTTTCATCAAACGATGAACAGGTTGATCCTGAGTCTCTCGAAAATGCCCCTTGTGTAGCAAATGTCATCTATATGAGCGACAAGGGTGAGATTCTCGATAAAAAGACTTATCTCGGTGATAAGGATAGCGAGGTTATCGTTGAGTATATTGATATTCCGGGATATGTGTATATCAGCGATACATCAGAGGGCGCTGTGTTTACAACAACTGAAGCTAACATTGTAGTAAACTACAGCAAACAGACAAACGCTCTCAATATCGCACTCATAGCTGGCGGTGCAGTACTCGTAGCACTTCTTTCATTGTTAACCGTTATGCTTATTAAAAAAGGTAAATCTGGCGTTAGAGGTAATGGTGACTCTGGCGACTTGTTTATAGAATAATTTATGAGGTGAAAAAATGAACACAATCAAAAGAGTTCTTGCGATTGTACTTGCTGTTTTAATGCTCACAAGCGTTGCTACAGTTGGCACATTTGCAGAAGAAACAGGCGAAGAGCAGCCAGTCAACAAGAATCCATATTCTGTTGCTGCTATGGCTCTCGATGACGAGTTTGCTTATGATGGCGAGCTCGGCGCTATTTACAAGCCTGAAGAAACTACCTTCAATCTTTGGGCACCTACAGCTACAGAGGTTACGGTTAACCTTTACGCTACAGGTTCTGACGATGAAGAAGGTGCAGGCGACCTTGGTTCATTCGTGATGTCTAAGGTTATGGACGGCGAGAAGTTCACAGGTGTTTGGACTTTAGCTATTGTTGGCGATCTCAAGAATGTGTACTACACATATTCTGTAACATCTCCATCAAGAATTCTCGGTGACGAGGAAACATTAACAACTCGTGAAACACAGGACCCATATTCATTTGCGGTTGGTGTTAACTCAGCTCGTTCAATGGTAGTTGACCTTGACTCAACTGATCCTGAGGGTTGGGCAGATGACGCTCACATCTATGTTGAGGAGCAGTCAGACGCTACTATCTGGGAACTCCAGGTTAAGGACTTCTCATACAGCGCATCATCAGGCGTTTCTGAGGCTAACCGTGGTAAGTACCTCGCTTTCACAGAGCTTGGCACAACACTCAATGGCGAAGGCGAAATTTCAACTTGTGTTGATTACTTAAAGCAGCTTGGTATCACACACGTTCAGATTAACCCATTCTATGATTTTGGTTCAATCGACGAGACAGGTCCTGACACTCAGTACAACTGGGGTTATGACCCAATGAACTACGGCGTTCCAGAAGGTTCTTTCTCATCAAACCCATACGATGGTAACGTAAGAATTAATGAGTGTAAGCAGATGATTCAGGCTCTCCACGAGGCTGGCATCGGCGTTATCATGTTCGTTGTATTCAACCACACATTTAAGCAGGTTTCTTGCTTCACAGCAGTAGTTCCTGACAATTACTACAGAATTAACGCTGACGGTACA
>JAZSHE010000029.1:0-3598 GCA_045533085.1 Ruminococcus sp. | reverse complement strand
TGAAATCGAAGTTGAAATCAGCGAGCTTTAATAAAGATCAAAGCCGGGGCAAACACCTCGGCTTTTTATTATCAACAAACCGGACAGAATTATTCTGCCCGGTATTTTTTGATGACCAATAATATGCTTATACTTCTGTAATTTCTATCTGAACAGCTTCCTTCCACTGTGGAACAAATACATCAATTCCGTTTTCGCAAAGCTCTGCACCGCTTATCTTTTCGCCGTTTACAAGATAGGTTTTATTTGTGTCAACGACGGGATAAACGCAAATATTTCTCTGCATAACCGTTCCGAAAAAAACGACAACAACATTCTGCATCTAATGTCCAGCCGTAACAACGAGTTGTTTCTCAGGTATTTTGAGGAGAACCTGAAACGTCTTGTTGTTAACCACCTTGATTTGTTTGAATCAAGAAAAAGTGACGAGCTACCGCTTGGCTTGTGGGTAAACCATATCACTTCGACTTTTATCGATACTTTGCGTTGGTGGATTGATAACGGAATGAAAGAATCTCCTGAAACTATCACGAAATATTTTTATCTGACTGTTTAGGATAAACAAAGAGGACACCCACGGGTGTCCTTTGTTGCTGCTCTGATAATAAAAACTGGGCGGATTTTACCCGCCCAACACTATAATGTTATCATAAATTATAGCTGTTTGTCAACAAAACATATTGCGTAATACACAGAATCTATGAAATGCACAAGAAAATTATGTTAACTTTATACAAAATACCATCTTGCAAAACCACTATCCCTATGCTATATTATAGACAGAAAGGATGAGTCCAATGAGATGAAAAATCCCAAAGGTAAAAGTCAATACTTGAAGCTGAAATTGTATGATATATAATTAAATAACATAGAAAATTATTCAACAAAAATTATACACGATTAATTTCAGTAGGTCAAAAACCGAAATAAGTATTTTTAAAAACTTAATAGAAGTAATAACTAAAAATTAAAATTTATTTCTGCTTTAGGTAGTGACAAAATCCAGGACGATGTAAATTTTAAGATTTTTCAAAACACGAAGGTAATCTCAACCTATGAGAACAAATGAAGTTAAGTGAAAAAGAAAAGTCAAAGCAGATTAAACATCGTCGCTATTCTAAGAAGGAGAGGTTAAAATGATGTTAGATAACAAGACTGACCAGAAGTAACCCTTGGCTGATGTGTAAAGAAACACGGTCAAGGGTTATTTCTTTTTTTATGCGATTTTAGTCCTAATGGTTACAGTATTGATGTTGACTTTAGATTTTCTATTTGATACAATTACAAAAAAATTAAATCTAAAGGAGCTACGAATATGAAAAGAATCGCTATTTGCTTGTTATCACTCGTACTTTCACTTTGCCTGCTTACTGCATGTGGTACTGCTGATGTTGACCTCAAGGTTGTTTTTGACGACATCAATACACAGTTCGGTATCACAGACCTTACTGTTATCGAGGATGCGTCAAAGCTCAATCGTTACTATATGATCGAAGAAGACAAGGTTGAGCAGTTTGCTGCTGAGTTTTCTGCTGAAAGCTCTGTTTTCACAGAAATCGTTCTCATCAAAGCTGTTGACGAAGCCGCTGCTGCTGAGATTTCTACACTTTTAAACAACCACTACCAGTCACGTATGAGCGAAGCTAAGAGCTACAACCCTGAATCTGTTGCTATGTTAGAGGGTTGCTCGGTTGAAACAAACGGTGTTTACGTTTCTCTTATCATCGCTGACAATGCCGCTGATATCAAGGCTGTTTACGATTCATATTTCGAATAATTAAATTTTTTGAAAATTACAGGTGTCACATATTGTGGCATCTGTTTTTTTATGTTACAATATGTCGGTAACTTTTTGTAAAGGAAATAGATGATATGATAGATAATATTCTAACTGTAGAGGAAATAAGGGCACAGTTTAGTAGGATGAATAATATGCAACAAAAAGCAGTTTTTCATACCGAAGGACCGCTGCTGATACTTGCAGGAGCAGGTTCAGGTAAAACAACAGTACTTGTTAACCGCATTGCTTATATCCTCGAAATGGATCTTTGTCATCCGTGGCAGATTCTTGCGATCACATTCACTAACAAAGCCGCAGGCGAACTCAAGGAGCGTATCGCTAACGTAGTCGAGAGCGGTGCCGGTGATATCTGGGCTTCAACTTTCCACTCAACCTGTGCACGAATTTTACGTCGTTATGGTGAGCGTATCGGTTACAGCAGTCATTTTACTGTTTATGATACTGATGACCAGCGCCGCCTGATGAAAGAAATTCTTAAAAAACTCAACGTTGACGAAAAAATCCTTCCGCATCGTACAGTGCTAGCTGAGATTTCACGCGCAAAAGATAAAATGCAGGGACCTAAAGACCTTAAAACCACTGATACATACAACAGCCGTCTTGCTATGATAGCAGAAGCCTACGAAATGTACCAGGAGCGTCTCAAGACAAGTGATGCTATGGATTTTGACGATTTGTTGTGTAATACTGTAAAACTCTTCCGCGAATGCCCTGATGTTCTTGAGATGTATCAGCGTCAGTTTAAGTACATCATGGTTGACGAGTATCAGGATACAAACAAGGTTCAGTACGAGTTTGTCAGCCTGCTCGCTAAAAAGCACAACAATATCTGTGTTGTCGGCGACGATGACCAGAGTATCTACAAATTCCGCGGTGCTACCATCGAGAATATTCTGTCTTTTGAAAACGAGTTCATAGGCGCGACTGTCATCCGTCTTGAACAGAACTACCGAAGCACCTCGACTATCCTTGATGCCGCTAACGAGGTTATCAAGAACAATACCGAGCGTAAAGGCAAAACTCTGTGGACCGAAAATGGCGTGGGCGAAAAGATAACCGTCCATACTACAGCAACCGAGAGAGAAGAAGCTCTGTATATTGCTAACAAAATTCTTGACGGCGTCGCAAACGGCAGAAAATATTCTGATTTTGCGATTCTTTATCGTATGAACGCTCAGTCGAACTCGGTCGAAAATGCGCTCGCAAGAGCAGGTGTGCCACACAGAATTATTGGTGGCCATCGTTTCTATGACAGAGAAGAAATCAAGGATATGACAGCATATCTTCAGGTTATCAACAACCCTAACGATGACGTCCGACTCCGCCGCATTATAAACAAGCCAAAGCGCTCAATCGGCGAAACAACCGTTTCAAAGGCGATGGATATCGCGTCAGCTCTGGGTGAAAGTCTGTATTCGGTTATCAGACACGCATCTGACTATCCTGACCTTGCTCGTGCATCCTCAAAGCTGAACGCTTTTGTTGCTCTGATGGAGGGTCTTATAGAAGCTCATAACAGTGGTGATTATTCTCTTGCAGAATTATACGAACTCATTCTTGAACACACAAATTACCGCAATTATTTGAAAGCTGAGAAAGAAGACCACGAATCAAGAATTGAAAATATCGAAGAACTTAAGTCAAATATTATTAATTTTGAGGAGGACTACGGCGAAGAAGCTACGCTTTATAACTTTCTTGAGGAAATCTCCTTGCAGACTGATATTGACAACTACGACCCTGACGCTGATTGTTGTGTAATGTTGACACTCCACTCAGCCAAAGGACTTGAGTTTC
>JAZSHE010000080.1:0-2331 GCA_045533085.1 Ruminococcus sp. | reverse complement strand
GGATTCGATAGAATCGCTTTCTTAAGTTGCTAGGTTTGGTAACGTTTCCGTGTTCGTCAGGTACGAGTGGTGAGTCCTCTCCAAAGTAGAACTCCTCTCGAAGTTCTTTTACCATTTCTATTGCAATGTTGTTCAGCGGTACAACTCTGTTGCTTGTAGCACTTTTGGTTTTACCGATGACTACTTCTCTGCCTGAGGTAGCTTTAACTCCATCACGCTTGTAGATTTCTTTTGCTCCACGCTGTATGTACACTACTCTGTTTTCTAAATCAATATCGCTGTTCTTAAGTCCGAGCATCTCGCCAGTCCTTAGCCCCGTGTTCAGCATAAAGATATACGCTGCAGACTGTTGATAAAATCGTTTGCCTGTACCCCAAGTTCTTTTACACTCAGCTTTGAGTTTTGCTATCTCATCTTCTGTAAATACTGTTATCGTATCTGTAGTTGGAAGTATCTCTTTACCTTGCTGTGCATAGAAGTTTGATTTTTTAATCATTGGTACACTTTGCATAGGGTTCTTAGTAATAACTTCTTGTTCAATCAGATAACGGAAATACTCGCCGAATATATCTCTTGTTTTCTTTACAGTTGTGAAAGCATAACCATTCATCATCTGTTCGTTTAAGATTTTCTTTATATCTACTGCTTTGATGGTTGACACAATCTTTTTACCAAGTGCAGGGTAGATATGTTTCTTAGCTGTACATTCTATTCGGTCATAGGTAGTATGTTCTACTGTTGGGTATTTAAACACCTCTAACCACCTTTGCATACTAACTTGAAGTTGTTCGTGGCTTTCATTTGCTTCTTGCTCTTGTTTTTCAAAGTCACGAATGTACTTTGTCATTTTGTCTTTGACACCTTGTTTTGTTGTGCTTGAAAATGATTTGCGTTTACGCTCACCATCTTCATCTAGATACCAGACAACACCACCCCATCTGTTGTCTTTGCGTTTAAATGCATTACCCGAGGTTAGCAATACTCTTGCCATAATATTCACTCCTTTTCTAGCACAACAACATACCACACAATTTTTACAATATCCAGACAAATTTGCACCACAGTAAGAAAGCCTTATATCTTTGTTTACTGCGGTGCAATTTTTGATACATTGTATATCGTAGTTGCAAAATGGAATTAGTATTGTATAATGAAGTTATCATATGTGTGTAGGTAAATAAGATGAAATATATGGATACAGTAGAATTAATTATAGAAAAAGATAAGTATACCAAAGAAGGTCTTCATAAAGGCATGCAAGGTTGGATTTGTAATAAAGAAAAGATTAATGATTCTTGGCTCGTCAATTTTCCACAATGCGGAGAAAAAGAAGACATTGCAACTATTGGCATAAAAGAAACAGATTTAAAAGAGATTCAGACTTTGAATGCAATTATAAACGAGCAAATAAAAGCTCAGTTTGAAAAGTAATTATATTAACTTTAGTTAACTTCTCACACCACACAATTCCATAGTTTGTGTGGTGTTTTTTGTGCACATTAGAATCCATATTAAACCTCTATGACGCCCTCCAGAATGGCTTAACACTCGCATAAACTGCAATCACGACAGCGAAGTTTGAAATATCGTGATTTTTGACACCCTGACGGTGTCAGCTCAAAAACCGCATAACAGTCGGCTTTGCCGTCTGATGTGAATTGCGTGGAGTCGGTTACGACACCCGCGCTTATTCCTGCAACAAAATCGGAGGAGTGAAAACGTCCGTAAAATCTCTAAAAATTTCACCTATCTCAACAGATTTTAACATTATCATCTTGTCGAAAAAGAACGAATTTAACGGCAGAAAAAGAAATGACATCGTTGTAAAAACACCACATTACTCACTCCCACAGGAATGCTTTCACACTTTCTCAAATTTTCGCTGTGTTGGTTTTAATCTATTATGCGAGTATTTTCTTTAGTTTTAGATTATCTTTTCATACGCTTTGATTTTGGCTCTCACAAATGAAAAATCAGAGTATAGATGTACAAGTACATCTATACTCTACTCTTTGGTTAATGCAGGTCAGATTTTGATTCAGTAATTACTTCTATCATAATCTTGGTTGCTATTATGAAACCTTGTGCAAACATATCTCGCTCGAAACAACAGTATAGTTCACTGTAAGCATCCTTGAATTTTTCGAAGGTTTCTTTTTGCTTTTGTGTGAGCGTCAAGTTCAGCTCTTCTTCATATTGACAGACTAGATTTTGAAGCTTATCAACTTTCGAACCACGTTTGACATCTCTATCGCACGGACTCACGTTTCCGTAATATAAATCTTCGAGTATGCTCATAACACCACCCCACATAACAAGAGAGCGACCCTC
>JAZSHE010000155.1:0-12662 GCA_045533085.1 Ruminococcus sp. | reverse complement strand
GCTGTTCTGTAACTTCCTATATTGAGTATTCCTTGAAGTTCTACAGCAGATGCATCACAGCCTTTCCCTGACACATACCATATTGCTTTAAACCACTTAGTTATCGGTATATGAGCATCCTGTAACAAAGTTCCCGATGTAACAGTAGTCTGATACTGGCAGTTTTTACACTTGTATTTATATCTACTGACTTCCCACATTTCATCACAATTACATCTTGGGCAACGATATCCGTCTTTCCAACGCAAGTTGTATAAATAGTCAAAGCATTTATCCTCATCAGAAAACCGCATTTCAAACTCACTTATATCCATTACAGCATCTCCTTATAATGCTATTTTACTATGCCGTTTTAGGTTCGTCAAGTGAATATTTTTAACACTCCTAGTTATAAGCAGTGTCATCGGACAAAATTATAAGTTTTTTTAGGAGTGTCAGACAATGAAAAATTACGTAATTAGCAAAAAGCAATCATCAGAATTCGCACAGGCAATCTTTGCAAGCATCCGCGAATATGTTCAGACCCACCAAGAGGAATACGAACAGTTTTTGCGTGACGAACAATACAACAAAGAACAGAAAGGAGAAGCGTAGAAAAATAGTAATACATAAAAGCAAACAAAAAACTAACAAACAAAACTTAGGAGGAAAAAACAATGAAAATTAAAGAAGTATTAAACTTATTAAAGAACGTAAAAGAAACAGGTGACAACAAATATATGGCTTGTTGTCCATCACATGACGACACAAACCCAAGTTTGGCGATTATGCTTTCTAAAGACGGCAAGCGAATCATCTTAAAGTGTTTTGCTGGCTGTAGCGAAAGTAATGTGCTTAACAGTTTAGGATTGGAAAAATCTGATTTGTATATAAACAGCGACACAAATCAGTGCAAGCCAACAGTTACAGAAAAGCATCCGTACAAATATACTGATGAAAAAGGTAATCTGCTATATACAAAAACCAGACTTGATTATAGTGACGGAACAAAGAGTTTCTATTTTGAACAACCTAACGGAACTAAAGGAGTAAAGGGAATAGACCGAGTGGTTTATAATCTCGCATCATTCAAAGATGCATCTACCATCTACTTTGTAGAAGGCGAAAAATGTGCAGATGCACTTATTAGCAGAGGTAGAGTTGCCACCACCCTCGACAATGGAGCAAACTCCAGATGGCACAAACATTATGATAAGTACTTTATGGATAAGGAGGTTATCATTATTCCTGATAATGATGATGCAGGAAAACAGTATGCAAATAGAGTTAATAATATAATAGTCATCTCTAAAATTATCAACCTACCTGATTTGCCACCAAAAGGCGATATATACGATTGGTTGAACTCGGGTCATACTGTTGATGAACTGGATTTGTTACCGATGGAATCAGACTCAGCAGATAAGAGTACAAAAACCATAAAAGTTGAGACGGAAGCTGAAACCATATTAAGGCTAGTTAAAGAAAATAGAACATTTTTGTTCCACGATACAATGAATAATCTATACGCATCATTAGTAAGAGGTGACCACAATGAAGTTTGGAGTATTGAGAGTAAGGATTTTTCTATTTGGCTAAACAAACTGTACTACTGTTACAAAGGCAAACCAGCCAGAAAAGATTCTATCAATCAAGCATTGTCAGTGTTATCTGCACAGGCACTATTCGACAACGATGAAGCTATCCCTTTGTCAAATAGGGTAGCTAAACACGAAGATGCCTTCTGGTATAGTCTTAGCAATACCAAATGGCAGGCAGTAAAAATAACTGGTGATGGATGGAGCGTTGAGAATAATCCGCCGATATTGTTTACGCAATACAGACATCAGATACCTCAAATAGAACCAACATCGAATGGCGATGTAAATAAGATATTTAAATATATAAACATCAAAGAAAACAAAACATTATTCTTGTGTTGGCTTATCAGTTGCTTCGTGCCTGATATTCCACACGCTATGCCTATCTTCCATGGTGAAAAGGGTGCGGCTAAGAGTACAACTTGTACTTTGTTAAAAAGGTTAATAGACCCATCAGCTTTAGAAACTCTTACTTTACAAAGCGATTCAAGGTCTATGGCTATTAATCTACAACAACATTGGTTTCTACCATTTGATAACGTTTCAGCTATAAGTGTTGAGACCAGTGACACACTATGTAGAGCTATCACAGGCGGTGGAATCCAACAGAGAAAACTCTATTCAGACGCAGATGATTACATCTTTACTTTTAAGAGATGTTTAGCCCTAAATGGTATTAATAATGTAGCAACTCGTCCTGACTTGCTAGATAGAGCAATTCTTATTGAGCTTCGCCGTATACCTGAAGAAAATAGACAGGAATTATCAGAAATCCAACGCAATTTTGAAAAAGATTTACCTTCAATTTTGGGCGGTATTTTCGATATTCTTTCAAAGGCTATTAAGATGTATCCATCTGTGAAATTGAGCAACCTTCCGCGTATGGCGGATTTCGCACGTTGGTGCTACGTTATAGGACAAGCCCTCGGCGGTTTGGGTGATGATTTTATATTAGAATATCGTCTTAATTACGATTGTCAGAATATAGAAATTTTGAATTCTGATATAGTTGCGGTTTTAATGGTTGCCTTTATGAAGGAGAAATCTGAATGGGAAGGTACTATGTCAGAGTTACTCAATGAAATATCTTTTCTTGCTCCAATCAAAGGCATAAGCACGAAAACAAAAGGATTTCCTGCTTATCCAAATGTATTGTCGCGAAGGCTGAACGGAATTAAGAGTAATCTTAAATCTGCGGGCATTAGCTATAAAACTATAGCTAAATCTGATGCGACATACATCACTATAAATAATGAAAAAATATCGCCATTACCAGAATATCGTCTTAAAGTTACAGAACTTCTGGGCACTAACCATGGTGATAACCAACTTGTATCACCAGACAATGGTGATACCGACGATGATATCGTCAGTTTTTAATCCAGAATATATCCTAAAAATGGAGATATTCTGATTATGATGATAAACTTTAAATATTTATACAAAGGAGAAAAAATTATGAAAAATTATTCAACTAATCGCGAAATCTTAGGTATCAGAGGCAAAAAGACAGTAACACTTGCTTTTATCGACGTTGAAGTGAACGGAAAGCTATTCCACAAAAATTTCTATTGCGGTCCTGAAAAATCCGTCTGTCTTAGTGAGACATATGGTGTATATCTGGTTTCAATAACTAAGAAGAAATCAGGTTTTGATGAATTATATGAGTGTGTTAACACCGTTGTACAGATGATAAAGTACGTATTGGAGAAAGATTTATCATTGTACAACAAACAATATTTGACACTCGAAATGTACGATAAGTATTTCGACTAAGTTACATACACCAATATCTTAGTTTAAACTCACAAATAGCCATAGTTATAGTGGGAAATCAGGTGTCTTGTGTCAAAAATTTACGTATCTCTTACATAAAGTCACCGCTTTCTACAATCTCATAGTATCTTATATTACAAAAGCCGTTGAACTACTTTAAGTCCAACGGCTTTGCTGTCTCTATTCAGATTACAAGACAAACCAACACTTGCAGTTAGGTTTGCGAAAGATTAAAAATTCTATAGTCAGTTCCACCTACATTGAATACTGTACAATCGTCAGAAATCACATCAAATGAAACTTCAAGATGCTTCAATTCTTGAATTTCAGAGAGAAGACCTGCAATTTCAATCGGTGTAAACAGATTACTGATTGCAGAGGTTTCGTTTTGTGTGTCGAATTCAATAACTAATCTTTTCATATTGAGTACTCCTTATATATCAATTCATTATAATGCTACATCACAATTGAAGTTAAGTTTGATAATCTGCGTTGCACCAAAGTTTAATGTATAGCTTAACTAAACAATTCATATGACGGTTTCAACTAGTGCAAAAGTCAACTATAAGTGCAGACTAAAAAGCTTATTTTTTACTTCCATTAATATATAAGGTTAAATCTAAAACAGTATAAATGAGTTACTCTATCCCAAGCAGTATATCAACTGCTTTTTGCAAATCTGATTTAACTCTGTATGCTTTGATGATTTTTCTCTCTTTGTCATTGAGTTCATCAGTAGACAATCTAACGTCTAACAAAACACTTGGAGAGACATCCAATGCCCTGCAAATATCTGCTATAATATCAGCATCAGGTCGATTGATGCCTTTTTCCCAGTTAGAAATTCTGCTGTTACTTACCCCTATCAAATCGGCTAATTGCTTTTGAGTTAACTTTTTCTTCTCTCGGTATTGTCTTATTCTGTTTCCTATTTCGTATTTCACTAGCTGTCACCTCAGTTTAATTATACTGCGATACTGATAAAAAGCAACAAAATAATCAAGGATTTCTGGATTTTTATGTTGACTTTACAGTATATCTTTATTATAATTAAGGTAATTCAAGAAATTCTGGATTTAAGGGGATGCAATCTTGAAAGTTTATGAAAAAGTTCGTTCTTATTTAATTGAGAATAATTTAAAACAAGTAATGGTTGCGAAAAAGGCGGGTATATCCAAGTCAACTTTTAACGCTATAATGAACGGAAAGAGAACATTGTATGCGGACGATTTAAAAGCGATTTGCATAGCCCTTGATGTAAGTCCAGAATTGTTCATTGAGTTAAAAACAGTTAAAGAAAGGAAATCACTATGAACACTTACAGACTTACTTTTACCGTAAACGGAAGAAGAACAGAACAAATTGTAAGAGCAAGCTCAATTATGAGTGCAAAACAAATTATTAAAGACCAGTATAAAGGTGCTAACATCAATTTTATTAGTACAGGTCACGAATACAGATAAAATCTAGGTGACACTATGGGTCTATTTGATAAATTATCTAATGTTATTGACAAAACTACACAAGTAGTTGAATCCAAGGTATCTAAAGTAGTAGATACTACAACAACTAAGTCAAAAGAACTGTTATCTCCAGAAGGCAGACAAAAAATAAATGAAAACATCAAAGAGAATTCGTACATACCGAACTTTGTAAACCTAGCAGAAAGTATACCAACTAAGTGCGAAGATGTAAGCAACAGCTTAGTTGCAAAGGTAGAAGGAACTGAACGTGTTTTTTACCTTGAAGATAAAGAACTTGTGATATCTGCATCAAAAGATAGCTTTAACTCCTATCGTTTGATGTTTCGTGAACTTGCAATAAAGTGTGCTGAAAAAGCAGAATCAGAATATCAAGCTAAGGTTAATAACTATGTTGCCTTTGTTGAGGAATTCCCACGCATTTACGATAACAATTTATATCCGATGATACAATTAGCATTAAATATATTATTATCTAATAATATATGGGATATCGATATAGATTCTTTTACTTTAACACACAAGAGTAATTTTCGTCTGATTATTGATGATTACGAAACCATGCAAGAAAGCACCAGATTAACCATAGCAAACAACAAAAAGATGACCGATGGTGTGGTTTCTCTTGCAACTAATTTTATCAGTAGTAAAACTGGAATGCTAGGTGGGTCTTCACTTTTTGAAAATATTTCAGAAGGTGGAAAACAAGCTTCTATCGAAGGAACAGGTATTGCAGTAAAACAACAAGAAGAACTATATCAGCGAATTGATACAGACATGCTGTTCTCTCGTATCTTTTCTGATTACCTTAATGTATGTCTTACACTTATTTGTATAATGAAAGACTTTGGTCACGATATTTGGGTACCAGATTCACAAAGAGATAGTGAAGCATCTAGAATTTTTTCAAATTTATCTAATCCGAACTTTCCTCAGGATAAAATCATCGATGCTATGATTACTATATTAGATGCCAACCCTTATAATGTGAACTACTATAAATTTATGGTATCTCGTTTTGGAGAAACAGAACAAGTAACAGCATTAAGAGAATATTTCGGATATACCGATTTTGACAACAGCAAAATGTGTTAATCTGTATTATCTATGGGCAGAACGCAGACTAATTGCGTTCTGCTTTTTTTATATATACGAAAACATCTCATTTAGTTTATATTTTTATCAATAGGCAAATCACTAAAATATCTTATAAATATTAGGCAAAAGTATAAAAGAAACAGTTGACCCCTTTTTGGTTTATATCTTATAATTAAAGTACACTTAAAAAAGTGAGGTTTTATCAATGATTTTCGGCTATGCTAGATGTTCTACAAATGAGCAAATGCAAGACATAAACAGACAGGTCAGAGAGTTAAAACAACTCGGTGCAACAGACGAAACAATTTACAAAGAGTACGAAAGCGGTATGAAAGAAAATCGTGCCGAATTAAAGAAATTGTTAAACGCCGTTAATGGTGGCGATACGATTATTTCAACCGAAGTTAGTAGAATTACTCGTAGCACAAAGCAACTATGTGATATCATTGAATTTGCCAAAGATAGACATATAAAATTAGTGCTTGGAACATTCGTTGTTGATTGCACAAAAGAGCTTGACCCTATGACAGAGGGTATGCTCAAAATGATGGGCGTGTTCAGTGAACTTGAAAGGAACATCATAAGTCAGCGAGTAAAAAGTGGTATGGCTAACGCAAAAGCTAAAGGAAAAACAATCGGCAGACCTGCCACAACCGAAGACGATATACCAAGTGTTTTCTATAAGCACTATCCGAAGTATAAAAAAGGTGAGATTAACAAAAAAGAGTTTTCTCGCCTATGCTCTGTATCATATCCAACGATATATAAATATTTGAGTATTGTTGAAAGATAATCTTTATTTCATTAAGGAGTTTTAAAATGGATAAGAATTACGAACCAATTAATCTAGACGATATTCTCCCAAAAATTGATTCAAGTAAAATTGACGAATTTTTAAATGCATATACTAGCGAGAAAAAAACCTCAATTGAAACCATTGATTATTTGTTGAATTCTCTTGCTATCGAAAAGGAGTCCATAAAATACGAAAATACTTTCATTAGAAACTATATATATGTTTCATTAATAACTCGCAGGCACTTATTAGAAATTGAAGAACGAATAAAAGAGATAAAAAAACAGGCTAATAAGATTAATGATAAAGAATCATATGCATTCAGGAAATTAAAATATTTTCTCAAGAAAAATGAAAAAGCAAAAAATGAAATTGTTGATTTCTTCTGCTATAAAATCGACAATTATTTAAGCAAACACAGTAATTCTATTTATGATTTAATCAATCGTGAACAGGATGAAAAGCTATGGGCACTATATGGTCCAGCATATGATTATAACTATAACTATATGTATTATGACCCTAACTATGATTTTTCTACATATGTTAAGTTTATCGAAACACCAAATGTAGGTGTTATCGATTCTCTTAAAAATGTAGAAAGCACTATTGACCTGAAAGAAAACAATCCAGAAGTATACTATGAAAAAGTAATGAGAACTGTGGATGATAATTGTCTACTTCAAAATATGGCTGAGCGTGTAGAAAAAAATTATCATTTTCATAAACGCAAGGAAATCTTTCAAACAATGGCAACACTCTTTAGTGAGGAAAAATACACGACATTTATAATAACAGCTACAATCCAGATTGAAGGTATGTTTTTTGAACTTGTATCAATACGATACGGAGGCAAAGAGAATCAAGGAACACTTGTTGAAAAAGCAGATAAAACATTTAGCAAAAATGCTCAACAAAAACATACTCTATATCCATATTTTGCTTTTGATATCCCAGAACTCAGAAACAAAGTTGCTCACATTGGTTTGGTTGATAATGATAATATTAAAACTCTAGCTTATGAATTAGTGTTAGACCTTCATTGTATTTTAACATTAGCCGAAAAAGAAAGCTTGGATAAATTTAGAAATATGATGCTAATATTTAGTAAACTAAATATAATCAAGAAAGAAGATTATGAAGAAGAATATGAATATATGAAGGCAGTAGCTACGCAACTATATTATGAACTTTACATGGGGAATCTTCTTACGGATGAATACTTCTGGAATTTAATTACCCAACCCACAGACTACGATGAAGAGTTAAATTATTATCTGCCTGAGCAAGAAGATGAAGATTATATATATTTAAAGGATGTTGTATATTATATTTACAGTATTGTAACACATAAACTCTTTTGGGAAGTTGTTCTAGAAATTTGCGATGAATTCTCTGAAATTAATCGCAGCTCAATAAATGACCTAGGAGCTTTTACAGAAAAACTAAAGAATATGTTTATACCTAGACTTAGCGGTGATGCGAAAGATTTATGCGTTGCTGTTAATAAAAAACTGCAGGGTAAGAGAATTATTAACTAAGGAGAAAACTATGGATGTTGTAATTTATGCTAGATATTCATCGCACAATCAACAAGAAACCAGTATCGAGGGTCAGCTTAGAGTCTGTTATGATTACTGCGAACGAAACGGATATAATGTTATACACGAATACATAGACCGTGCATTTTCAGGTACAACAGACAATCGTCCTGACTTTCTTCAAATGATTGAGGACAGCTCAAAAAAGACTTTTCAAGCGGTAGTCGTATATCAGCTAGACAGATTTTCACGAAACAGAAACGATAGTGCAGCGTACAAAACAATTTTGAAAAAGCGTGGAGTACGTGTGCTTTCTGCACGTGAGAATATCAGTGAAGATGCGAGTGGCATTATATTAGAGGGTCTGCTTGAAACAATGGCAGAGTACTATTCTGTAGAGTTATCACAGAAGGTAAAACGTGGTATGAATATCAATGCTGAAAAGTGTCTTAGTACAGGTGGCAACAGAACATTGGGGTTCAGAGTAGATGAAAACAAGCGTTTTCAGATTGACCCAGACACAGCACCTATCATTAGATTTATCTTTGAAAAGTATGCTGATGGTGTATCGATACAAAAGATAACTGAACTTTTAAACGAACAAGGATATAAAACCGTGAAAGGTCTTCCTTTCGGTAAAAACTCTATACGAAATATTCTTTGCAACAAAAGATACATAGGTGTGTATACATATAACGGAACGGAAACTCCTGACGGTATGCCACGCATTATCTCTGATGAATTGTTCGAAAAAGTTCAAGAAATACTGTCTAAAAACAAGAAAGCCCCTGCGAGAGCAAGAGCCAAAGTAGAATATCTTTTAACAACTAAATTGTTCTGTGGTCATTGCAAAGAAATGATGACTGGTATATCTGGAACTGGACATCTAGGCAAAGTGTACCGCTACTATGAATGCAAAGGTGTTAAAAAACACGAATGTAAAAAGAAAAAAGTCAACAAGGAATATATAGAAGACTTAGTAGTTGCTCAGTGTCGAAAGTTGCTTACTACTAAAAATATTAATATCATAGCAAGAGATGTTTCTGCATTATGTGAAAAAGAAAGAGATACATATAATCTAAAAAGACTTAAAAAGCAGTTGTCTGAGATTGATAGAAAACACAACAATTTGATTGATGCAATCGCAGAATGTGAATACGATAGTGTTCGCAAATCATTGTATGAAAAATCTGTCTTGCTTGAAAAACAGCGTGAATCTGTCTTGAAAGAAATCAAAAAAGAGGAACAGACTCAGCCAATGCTTACCGAAACCGAAATCAGATTTTTCCTTACTTCTTTAAAAAATGGAAATGCAGACGATATCGTATATAAAAAAGCATTGATAAATACTTTTGTGAACACCATATATTTGTATGATGACAGGCTTACTATTATCTTAAACTTAGATGACGAACCAGTAGTAATTACCGATGAACTTTTGTCTGATTTAGGGATAAATTCAAGTGATGAAAAAGGTTTGTTTAAAGGTAACTATGCCCTGCCAAGCGCGACAAATCCGAAAAGTTTCACCGTATTAGGTGATGCTTTCGGATTTATTGTTTGTATATCACAATAACAAATGCATAAGGGCAGAGAGCGATAACTCTCTGCCCTTTTTTGTTTCAGCCCGTTTTATCGTCGGACTGTGCTTTTTAGGTTTGTTCAGCTAACCTGATAATCAATTTAAAATTCAAATACAATTCCTTTTTTGGTTTAGGAGCAATTAGGCACTGTGTTATTCTAACCCATCTAATTGTTAAATTCATTGTTAGTTATAAGCCACTCCAGAAATTCTTTTATATATCTTTCGTTAGGTGTTATAACATCAATGTTCACTTCAGACATTTGCTTTGCATAATCTTCAAGCATAGATTTCAAATTAGTTTTTGATTTCATATAATCAGAAATAATATATTGCTTACTCATTCCTGCTTTAAAAAGCAAGATAGCAGACACAACACCTGTTCTATCCTTGCCTGCATTACAGAAATAAAGGACATTTGATTTTGAGTTTAATATAAAATCTATTGTGCTACGCAAACTCGAATCAACCATATTTATATATGATTTTGATACATCATCGATTGATTTCGGAATAACATTACCACCTGCTACAGGCATACAATGATATAAAAATCTATCATCGTTTGCTAAAGGGCACACCTTTTTTGCTATTTCTTCGTCTGTTCTCAAGTCGACGATTGTAGTAACATCATTTGAAAATAACCACTGTTTTTCCTGTTCAGACACCACAGTTGGAACATCACTTCTGATATATCTGAAGCTGTTCTCTAATATTGGGCGTGTATTTAATGTGTTCTCAAAAATTAAAGCCATAGTATGAATACCTCGCTGAATCCTAATACGTATTAGTTATTTCTTCGCAATAGAAAACTCGAGTGGATTTTCAAACTGTCTTTGGAAGTAAAAATCGAGTTCAAGGTTTTCCATATCGTAAACAATGCTCCACTGTGTTTCACCCTGATACGAAACACTTTCCATAGCATCCGCCATATCCTGTGTGCTTAATATATCATCGCCCTTTTTCATAAGCTCATCGTATCTTCTGTGGGATTCTTCGTTACCCACACCGAATTTTTCACCCTCTGAGAGGTAGTGGTTAGTAACAACAGGAGTATCCGTAACAATCATTTCACCGTTGATGTACTCTACTACGACAGAGCGACCGGTGCTGTCTGAAATACTAAGATGGTGAGATCTTCCGATATCAGAGTGCATATCGTACTGTTTTAAAAGCTCAATTGCTTCATCAACATTAGCGGCTTTGTCAAGAAGAAGTCTGATAGCTGTTGTTGTGGTTACATCAACCTTATCTGTATTTTGTGATGTAAGTTCGCTGTCACCGTTGATAAGGTCGGCAACACAAAGTCCTTTTTCGTTGATACCATCAAGCGGAACATAAACCGTTGCTAGTGACATATATTTGTCTTTCATACTCTCAGGTACAAACTCTTCTGTGAACTCTAAGAAATCGAGCCATGTAGTTGAATATGATTCGTATCCATTTTCAGGTTTTGTATGGATAATCATAGCACGTGGATTTGAACCTGTGTAATCAAAGTTACGACCCATTACATATGAACCGTCTGTCTTTTTGGTGGTAAGTGTACTGCAGCCAAAGTCAAATGAGGCTTCTTCAACATCCATATCCACAAAGCCACCGGACAAGAAGAATATGCAATAACTCGCAACATCACCCTGATTTTTAGCTCCACCTCTTGAAAGAAACTCGTCAAAACCATAGTCGCCCTCATATTCCAGATAATAAAGTCCGTCACTCAACTTTTCAATGCTGTTCAGGGCTTTCATTTTGTCGCCAAATATTGTACCCGCAATCGATACCAGAGCAATAACAGAAACTAAGATTACTGAAATTACTATCAAAAGTGTTTTTGTTGATTTTTTCATAATGTTTACCCCCGAAATTAATATCTTTTTTGAACTGTACTTATCTTATCATAACGGTTGTATTTTGTACCCATAAACAAAGCGAGTGGTCGAAATATGCTTTTAAGATGCACAAATACGAGTGTAAAATGTCATCTGCTAAACGCAAACAACTATCATAATGAAAAAAGGTCGAATAAATCCGACCTTTTTACTGTACATCACTTTAATTAACCTTGAGCTTTTGCGTTTACTATCTGGATGTATATTTCATTTGGCAGCATAGGAGTTTCCAACATTTTCACTGTCTCTTCACAAAGAGTCAGGTTTTGTGCATACTCAACACCTGCTGCTTTAAACTTTTCTTTGAGCGGGGTTGTAAGAGGCTCAGCAGTAGGCTCGCTAAGCATAGGTGTTTCAGGGACACAGACCATATCAAGATGTCCTCTGAACATATTTGTACACTGCATTTTCAGTCCGTCAAAGTTGCCCTCCCAATCAGGAAAACCACAACCGCTAAGCACGACATAGTGCTTTGAAGACAAATCAAAAAGTGTGTCGTGAATTACTGTGCCGTCCTTTTCCTTCATTGACATCTTTGCAAGTGGGATTGTGCGGTCAACTACAGCTTTTAAATGTGAAGGCATAGAGTAGCAATACAACGGAAAACTCCATATAATCACATCTGATGTAATGATTTTCTCTAAAATCTCATTCTGAAAATCATTTTGCACGCATTTGCCGTCAAGGTTCTGCCAGCAAGCAAAACAACCTAAGCAAGGCTTTATATCTTTCTTAATTACATCTATTATCTCAATCTCCTGAGTTGCAAACTCATTCATACCCTGAAGAAATGCTCTGGTAATATGCATTGTATCACTTTGTTTTTTTGGACTTCCGTTAAGAACTAAAATTTTCATGAATAAACTCTCCTTTACTTAATACCAAATAATGCTTTTCCTACCATAAAAAGTCTTTCTTT
>JAZSHE010000153.1:0-1994 GCA_045533085.1 Ruminococcus sp. | reverse complement strand
TTCAAGGGTGACACAGCTACAAACACAACTAAGCCCGCTACTCTTGAAACAGGCGCTGAAGTTAAAGTACCTCTCTTCATTGACGAGGGCGAAATGATTCAGATCGACACAAGAACAGGCGAATACATGGGCAGAGCGTAAGCTCTTACTGTAACACATAAATACGGAAAGGAATGAATACTATGTCAGTATCAGAAAAAGTTGCATACTTAAGAGGCCTTATGGAAGGTCTTGATATGGATGAAGATAAGAAAGAAGCAAAGCTCTTCAACGCTATCATCGAAGCTCTTGATGATGTTGCTTCAGAACTCAGCGATATCGATGAGGATATGGAAGAACTTGCAGACTACATCGAAGAACTCGACGAAGATCTTGGTGATGTAGAAGAATTCGTATATGACCTCGACGATGATTGCGATTGCTGCTGCGATGACGATGATTGTGATTGCTGCTGCGATGATGATTGCATCGAAGTTGAATGTCCCGCTTGCAATGAAACAGTTTGCATCGGTTTTGACGAAATCGACGATAACGGCGAAGTTGATTGCCCCTGCTGCGGTGCAATCCTCGAATTCGAAATCGAAGAGGAAGAAGAAATCGAAGAATAAGTTCTTGAAGCTCCTGTGTGTCTTTGCACGGGAGCTGTTTATTTTTAGAGGAAAGGAGTAAATATGGAAAAGCTTAAAAAGATACTTATGATAGCAGGTGTTGTAATTTTTGTTGCGGTGGCATCAGTCTGGATATTCTCAACGGATATTGAACACATAGAGGATACCAACGGTCCTGACAATTACACTCTCCAGCAGATCAACGATGAAAACATAATCAATATGGATGTAGGTGCACTGAACTACAAAGAATCGAAAGATGCTTTGTTGAACACAATCACATATTCATCTGATAAGTTCACGGGCGTCGCTGAGATATACAGCAATAATATTAAAGGCAACAGACTTGACATTACCGTGAACCACGCAAGGGTAGACTCAGGCAACTTCAAGCTTGTGCTCCTTCATAAAGGCGAGATTGTGCATGAGTTCAGGCTCAACGAGCTTATGCAGACATACACCTTGAAAAACCCAAGCGGAAACGTATCTCTGAGAATTGCAGGGGAAAGCGCAGATTTCCAATTTGATTACCATATAGATTAACTGAAATGTACCGCTGTGAAGATTGATTTCATGGCGGTATTGTTTTGCTGTTTCTTTTCTCTTGTGCACACGCTTCATAGTACCACTATATATAGTAGCACGCTAAACTTCGTCAGAAGACATACTATATTTAGTGGTGTTTTTGTAAAGGAGCACCAAGTTCACCCGGATTAGTGTGCAGAAACAAAAAGAATTTTGAAAAATGCTGAAAAAAGTTTCAAAAAACTGTTGACAAAAGAAGACGGAGGTGATATTATGTACAAGCTTTCCCGCGAAAATATCTGAGGGAGCGCAAAAAACGTCAAGAAAAAACTTTAAAAAAGTTTTTAAAAAGTCTTGACAAAGAGAGTATAGTGTGATATACTCGTTGAGCTGTCTTCGGAAGAGGATAGCGATTGGACCTTGAAAATTAAACAACGAGATAAGAAAAGGAACCCGAGATTTCGATGGTAAAGAAACCATCAGAAGAGTTTTTAAAAGTACTTTTCAAACAGTAATACGGAAGCTAAAATAGCGAAGTATGGTAAATAAGTCAGCAATGACGAAATGAGCGACAAAGCTCTGAAAATGATTGAAACAGCTTAGGCTGTCTTAATACAATTTTTAGAGAGTTTGATCCTGGCTCAGGACGAACGCTGGCGGCGTGCCTAACACATGCAAGTCGAACGAAGCATTTGATTGGATCTCTTCGGAGTGAAGCTCTTATGACTTAGTGGCGGACGGGTGAGTAACGCGTGAGTAACCTGCCTTTCAGAGGGGGATAACAGTTGGAAACGACTGCTAATACCGCATAACGTATCGGAACCGCATGATTCTGATACCAAAGCTGAGGCGCTGAAAGAT
>JAZSHE010000072.1:0-11017 GCA_045533085.1 Ruminococcus sp. | reverse complement strand
GCACACTTCCATGTGTTCTGTTGCTGTTGTGCTTGCTGCTGTGCCTGCTGTTGCTGCTGCATCTGTACACCCTGATTGTAGAACTGCTGTGCAGCGTTGAAACCGCCACCGCCATTGTTCATTGCCATACCCATGCCCATAAAGCCTGTCATAGCACCTGCTGTATTGCCAGCTGCAGTTTCCATAGCATTAGCAGAAGCATCTGTCATACGGCCAGCCATAATAAATGGATTTGATCCCATTGTTGCGGCATCTTCCATCTGCTGAACTTTAGCCATATCTTCCGGAGTGAGAGAGATAGGGTTAATAGCGATTGAATGTACCTTAAGACCTCTGCCTTCAGCCCATGTGCTCTTTAATGTCTGGTTAACAGCATCTTTAAGCTCAACTGTGTGTGTGTTGATCTGTGATGGTCTGAGTTCTAACTCAGAAAGAATACCGAAAGCTGGCTGTAATGCATCAATAAACTCGGTTTTTAACTGAGAGTCAATCTCGTCACGAGTAAACTCCTGAGTTACGTTACCGCATACTTCAGTGTAGAAAAGAATCGGGTCAACGATTTTGTATGAGTATATACCGTTACAACGGATATTGACAGTTCTTCTCATACCAATATGCTTGTTAACTACCTCAAACATAAAAGGAGTTGGAGTACCAAACTTGTTGTCCATAATCTCTTTTGTGTTGAAATAATAGACACGCTGATCAACACCAGTGTCTCCACCCATAGAAATACGCTTACCGATAGCTTTGAATGTATCCATAATGCTATCGCCTAAGTTACCTGTAAAGATACTAGGTGCAAGTGAAGTATCGTATGTAAATTCGCCAGGTTCAGCACAAACCTCTACCACTTTTCCCTGCTCAACGATAATCATACACTGACCATCAGCTACAGCAATACCTGAGCCGTTAGTGATTACGTTATCATGACCTTTAGTATTAGAAGTGCGGCCGTTAACCTGCTTCTGACCTCTTCTCATAAGAACATCTTTTGGGAGAGCATCGCAATAGAAAAATTCTTTCCACTGGTCAGCTAAAACACCGCCGACAGCTCCTGCTCCAGCTTTAATAAGTCCCATTATAAAAACTCCTTTCAAATAAACAGTGAACACATCACTATCTATACTTTACACCATAGTAGCACATTAAAGTAATCTTTTAATTCTAAAATGGAATTTATATATCTTTATTAGTTTTCACAGTACTAACATACGGTCCGCTTGAGTACGGATTCTTGTTTTCCTTTGGAACTACTTTTGAATTACTCGCCTTTGATGCCCACCCGAAAATCAACATCCATAACATTAAGTAAATAAACCACGCTAAAACAGCTCCTATACCCCACCAAATAGAAATATCAAAAATGAAATGAAGTATAAAAAGTATCACCGCAGGTATTAACCCGTCAAGATTCAACAGCATATTAATCAGCAAACATAATACAAAATTTCCGCTACGTTTTGTTTTTCTCATTCCTTTATCCTTCCGTTGTATTCTTATCGTTAATACGTTTAGCTTCTTCTTTCATAATATTTGAGAAAGTAGTATCATCAAGCTCAAAGTTTTCTTCAGCGGCAACTGAATCATCAGCAAAAGCGTCGAATATCGTTTGTTTGCTCTCAAGTATTTCAGTTACACGTTCATCGACAGTTTCATCACACAACAAACGATGAACCAAAACATTTCTTGTCTGACCCATACGATAGGCTCTGGATATAGCCTGATTCTCAATTGAGGGTTTAAACTGTGGTTCACAAAGTATAATTACACTTGCTGATTGAATGTTCAACCCTGTGCCACCAGCCTGAATCTGTGCCGCCAGTACAGTTCCTGCGGGTGCGTTGTTGAACTCATCAACCATTTCCTGTCGTTTTTGTGGTGGAACAGAACCATTGATAGGACCAACACACTTATCCCCCAGAAGATTTACAATCTTATTGATTGTATCAAGGAAGAATGAAAATACTATAACTTTTCTGCCATCTTCGGATGCATCTTCGATAATCTCAAGCATACGATTAGCTTTCGAAGATTTTGATATATCATCTATATTCCACGATACTCTTCTGGCTTCAGAAAATCTATCATTTAAAACAGCATCTTCGTATGCACGTTCCTCTGTCTTGTTAAGTTCACACCAGTCTTTGTTTTCAATCATGTCAGGTAATTCTGTCAGAACATCTTCCCTTTTTCTACGGTAATATACAGTCGCAACCTTTTCTTTAAACTCTTGAGCAGATGACAAAAACTCTAACCCGTGAACTGACTGAGCAACCTCGGGATTTAGCATTGAAATAAGGTTAATCATCTCTTCAACTTTATTTTCCAGAGCAGTACCCGTCATAAACAAAACATTATCAGCGTTATCGATAATTGATTTTACGTTTTCTGTTCGTTTAGCTTTAGGGTTCTTGATATAGTGCGCCTCATCTACAATAAGCATAGAATATCTGAAAGCGTCGTGAAATTGAAAGATAGATGTAGTTTCGTAAGTTGTTACAGCTACTCCACCTTCGTTCATCCATACGTTGATGTCATAAAGCTTTGTTGCGCCATGTATCTTAACTACATTCAGGTCACTCATCTTCTTTATCTCTCTGCACCAGTTAGATAAAACGCTTGCAGGACAAACTACAATAAAGTGTGAGTTTCCATTGTTTCTCAGTGAAACCATGCACGCAATAGCCTGAATAGTTTTACCAAGACCCATTTCATCGCCAAGCAAGACACGCTTTTGTCTGAGAGAATATCTTACTCCCAGCTCCTGATATTTTCTGAGTTGGCATTTTAATCCCTCGAAAGAAACTTTCTGAGTCATAACCTCCTGAGCAAGTTCCTCTGAAAGACCGTAAATTTTATCATCTGTTCCTAAAACATCAGGATGCAAAAGTTCTATTACATTGAAAAAAGCAACAGGATTTGCTGTGAAATTCTCCCAACCGTTGATCGATGCAATTTTATAGGATTTTAGTTTTGACAGATACTCAACAGACTTTTGATAATAATCTTCGTTTAACATTAAAGATAATTTTTCAAAAGCTTTTATCGAAGCATCTTTTTTAGCGGATGATGCAAACATCCATTTAAACGAACTGATTAAAGGTCTGGTTGCATCCAAGTTACTACTTATTTCTGAACTATGCTCTTTGAAAATATCATAACACGCTTTCAGATAAGGTTCATAGCCTAAATATACACTGATTGCATTTATCAATGCTGTCGATGCTGTTGTCTTGTTATCAGCCGATAGCTTGATTTTAACGTTTTCAGTTACTGTTTTACATATAGCATCGGAACCTTTTTTCATTTCCCTAGCTGAATCTATGCTGATTCCGTTGATACCGGAAAGTCTTTCTACAGTAATCTGAGACAAATCCCAGATAGTGTTTATACCACTATCTTTGAGAAGTTTTACTCTGAATCCTTTTTTGTTTCGATTGAGTTCATCTACGGAGATGGTTTTCAAGGTTTCAACAGATTGTTCTCTGACACGCTTGTTTATAGCATCGAGTATTTTGCCGCAAAAATCTTCATATTTCTTTGTAATATTTCTGAGCTGTGAGAAAAGTTTTTTATGTTTATCAACAACTATTTTGGCGTCTTTTTTATCTATCGGTCGAGCCATTATTATCACCTGAATTTATAATTTTCTATATAGTACCATATTTTATTGTTATATTCAAATGTTCTTCAACCTAAATTCTGATATGTAATTGCTAATACTAAAAGGGTGCATCGTTTGATACACCCTTTAAAAACTATCTATTGACTAAGCGAAATCAGAACCTTCCGCCGCCACCACCATGTGAGCGACCGGATGAAGATCTGTGAATGGTTGAACCACCACTACTACTTGTTTCAACCTTTTTCTGTTTACTGACATTACTGTAGAGGAAATATTCTCTTGCATCAGTAATATTCAAGCTACCCGTTTTTACATAATCAGCGGCGTTACCCTGAAATCTGACGCTCTTAAGCTGAAACATCATAACAATTACTGCGATAAGAGCTACAACTAATCCAAAAATAAGTGAAATAATCAGGTCAGCAAAAAAATCGTAGCTTTCTTTTGGTACATTGTCAACATCGTAAGCATCGCCGTTTCTTGAACTGGTAACAAATTCATCGCATTTAACAGCGAAAATATGGAATGCTGAATAGAAATCACCATCACTCATATACGGCGTTATCTCTTCTCCGATACATTCAATACCTACATCAGTCAAAGCTGTAGTACCATACCCACATGTTGAAATATGCCACTCTCTGTCTTCAATAGCAACATAAAGTATAGCACCATCATATTCAGAACCATAGCCGTAACCATTGTAGTCATAATAATCATCCGCACAACTCTGAGCACTATAGCCATCAACGAAATACGTCGTGTAAACAACTACATCAAACTGTTGACGCTCGCTGATTTCAGTAAGCTCGTCTAAAAGCATCGATTCTTCAGCATCTGTGAGTAAATCAGCGTTATCCACAACTTTTAAAGGATTTGACTGGGCACAACATGGGATAGTAAAAACTACACAAAGAAGTATAGCTGTTAATAATACTAAAATTTTCTTATTCATAGCAATACCTCCTTATATCAACCACATTAAAAACAGAAATAGCATTGAAGCAGCAGTAACAGCTCCTGCGATACCTGCAAACCACTTGCCAAGCAAGCTTTTATCCATAGGTAAATCACCAACAAATTTACCTGTTTGTCCATTCATAGCAAAGAGGTAATTCTTACCCTTCCACGATGTGTTCAATAACCAAACTGGATACAATGCGTATTTTGATTGACCATTAGAGAGTTGAATATTGGAACCATCAGGCACAACAGTTGTAAATCCCTGTACGGTTTTCGCAAAGGATTCTTCGACACTGCGCTTAATTCTGGCATTGGCTCTATCTATGCTTTGATTTGCGTCAACGTCGTACTTATCAGCAAGATAACCCGCAAGATATGCTGTCTGGAAATCAGTAGCCTCATTGAAATTGTAAGGCTCGATAGACTCCATTAAATCGTCAGGCATTTTTGTAGAACCGTCTACAGGAACTCTCTGGAATCCGATGGTACCGGCACGCATTACTGAGAAGTAACTTGTTTCTGTGTAATTATATGAGCTGTCACTCCATCTTCTTACTCTAGTAGCTTTGTATCGTATATTGGCATTTGCATCGGTATCGAACAACCAGAAAGGAACATATATACCTTTGATTTCGTCGATGTGATTCTGATCTTTAAAAGCTTTAGGTAATAAAAGTTTGCCCTTATAATGACGAAGAAGCGCTTCTTTAGCCGCTTTTTTATCAAGCTTGAATGGAATTACATAATCAGGCTTAAGATCCCCCTTGAACTGACCCATAAATACAACTGGATTTCCACAATAAGGGCAAGATGTGGCTGCTGTAGTTTCGTCACCAACGATCTCACCGCCACAGGAATTACATGCATATGTACACAAACCAGAGGTTTCGCCCTCCGTCCACTGAGCACCAGCTTGTGTATCCCAATTCATATTATCCTGCTCGTTATTTAATTCGTTGTCATACGCTTTAAGAGTTTCCATTTCAAACTCTGTATCACAGTACGGACATTTCATCTTTTGTATCGAGCTGTCAAATGCTATTGCACCACCACAGCATGGACATTTATACTCTTGCATTACTGCCAAAGTTATCCCCTCCATATCAAATTAAGTGTCAGATACGAAATAGTTTTCCTTGGTGCGCAAAGAAACTTACCACGTCACCAAAACTATAACATAATTATCATTCTTTGTAAACTATTCATCTTTTTGTTTCTAATAGTAAAGCTGTGTCAGTTGAGGGGAATGTGCAGCTGTATAAGCACCATCTTTGCCAAACTGTGCTCTTCTCCTAAAACTTTGCAACACCTATCATACAATTTTTCTAACATTGTATGACCTACACAAGGGTTGCCGTATTTACAATAATCGACAGCACATTGAAACTCCATACGCATAGCTTCTTCTGAATTCTCTCCGTGAACATTTCTGCTGATTTCCAATGCCTCGGGAATCAACTCGAGCAGACGTCCGTATTTCTTCTGGGTTCTGAGCTCGTTCTGCAGGCAGATCAATACATTGTAAGTATCCATGTGCTTCATACCTTGTGATTTTTTGCGCAGTTTGTAGAGTAATTCGTCTGTATCCAGAAGCTCACGTTCCATCTTCAGACGATAATATGTATTCGCTAGATTGTCTAAATACCTTAGAGAAGTAGGATGACTTTCTCCTAAAATACCACTACACACTTTCCATACTTCCTGATCTTTTTTCAATGCCTTCAAAAGCGAATCTCTGTCATTACTAAAACTTTGCATACCAGCCAGATTACTCAAAGAATCAATTGTATCCAAATGATTTTTGCCTAAAACCTTACAACGCAACTCATATACCTTGCGCATAGTCACCATAGCCTTTTTGTAATCTCCAAGCTCGCCTTGAGCAACAGCAAGGGCATTTTGTTTTTCAAGTGTTTCAGGGTGTTCTTTTCCAAACAACTCACAACAAATAGTATAGGCTCTAATGCCAAGTGCGATCGCTTTTGTGTGCTCTTTGCGGGCAGTTGACATATCCTTTCGTTGTTTTGCTATGTTGCCAAGACGGGTGTGCATTTTAGATAAATTGGAAATGATATCAGCAGTCCTTAAATCTTTGATGCTCGAACAGCTGTCTAAGAGCATCTCTTCCAGCTCGATTGCTTCCTTCAACTTACCCCATTCGGTAAAATTGACACTGCGCAGATTAAGTACTCTGTATATATCAGGGTGCAACGCAGGCAAATTCTTTTGCATTCGCTCATATAGATTCGCCAATATCTGCTCCGCTTCTTGGTGTGCTTCTTCAGTGCCGATTTCAATTTGAATACCGGCTATCATCTCAAGGTGGTAAAGTGTTTCGGGATGTTCTTCCCCAAAACGTTCGGTATATAATTTATGAGATTCCCAAAACAACTCTAACGCCTCGTCGTATTTCCCTAGTATCTTTTTAGTTTTCGCCAGGCCACGGCGGGCTTTCATAGTAAATTGATGGGCAGAGCCCAAAATATTTAAACGAGTTTTATACGCAGACTCCATCAGGTCTTCAGCCTTTTTATACTGTGCCAGACTAGCACAGAGCATCGCAAGATTATGCATAGAGATCAATGCATCGGGATGAGTTTCACCAAGAATCTTGCAACTAAGCTCACATTCCTTCTCTGAGTACTCCAGGGCTTTCGAATATTCATCCAGCCGTTGATAGGCAACCGCCAGATTGTTCATGGAAGTCAAGGTATCGGGATGCGTTTCACCCAACACTGCTACACGTCGATCATACGCCTCTTGAGATAATTCCAACCCCTTACGATAATCTCCGCTGTTGCCATAGACTACTGCAAGATCGTTTATCGTCGTCAGAATATTAGGATGATCCTTTGGCAACCGCGCTTTTCGCAGTTCCAGATTGTCACTTAGTGTTTTAATTGCGTCGTCAAATCGCTTTAAGTCAGCATAAACCATTCCGAGATTTTCTCTTAAAACGAAAACAAACGGATGCTCACTTCCCAGCTCGCCGATAGCAATATCAAATACCTTTTTTGACTTTTTCAACGCTTCGTCACACATATCCATAGACTGATAAGTCATAGCCAGACTATTCAGCACAGCAATATGTTGGAGAGAATGGTCGTCGTTAGAAAAAGTAAGATTTAAACGCTCAAGCTCTTCTGCGGCTTTGATGTAATTTCCTTGCAGACGATGTATCTCTGCCAAACCATGCAAAGCGCTAACGGTAATTTCTGAGCTTGCGCCGTAAATTTCAAACGAACGATCATACAGTAATTGTATCGTATTCTGAGCATCTGTGTACTTGCACAAATTCACCTGAATCTCACCAAGTTCTCCGAGTGCATTGATTGTTTCTTCAGACTTTTCCCCACAGTTTTCGATACAGGCGTCACAATACATTTTACCCCATCGTTCAGCTTCTTTCCAATCCAAAGGAACACCGCTACCTGAGTCATGTCGATGCATCAACTCACGCATTGCTTCAGCAAGTCCGGCTTCTGCAGCAGAACGAATCATAGCAATACCTCGTGCACTGTCCGTTTCCATATCTATGCCTTCCATATACGCCATGCCGATGAGGTATTCTTTCCACGGTGTTTTTTCAGCAGAGACAAGCTTTGCTTGCTCCCAAATCGTAAGAAGCCTACAATTAAACATACTTTCATCTGTCGGATCAGCACAATCCGTGATTTTAGGCAACGTCGGATGAGCCTGTGCAAGTTGATCTAAATCAGTTTTTTCCATTTCCACCGGCAATCGCAACAAGTCCTTCTGGTGGCAAGCCTTGCTATATTCAATTGACATAGCATAGTTATTGGCTTCCATCAGATTAGGGGTTACCAGCAAAGTGAAAAATCTGCTTCTCTCCAGAAATTTATCAATCGTTTTATCGAAAGCTTCTCCCGGAATAAGAAATTCATCAAACCAGATGGCAATATCCCAAAATTTCTCATTTTGATGAATCATTTTCATGAGAGAACGGGCAAGCTTACGATCCTTTTTGCGGTAGCTCAGGAACATATAAGCAGAAAAAGCTCCTCGAATTTTCTCTGCCAGTTCGTCACTAACCAATACATTGTCGAGATAATTTTTCAATTTTTGTTCATATGGTATCTGCGTCGGATCCTCAGAATTTGGTTCCAGATATTGCAAATGACCGAATTTATCTTCACGTGAATATATCTTGACCACACTGTCCGATTCTACCATCAAAGGAAGGATACGAATGTTATTTTTTAATGCAAAAGGAATATCCACATCCATCGTTCGGTTTTTTGTAGTCAGCAATTTGTGCGTGACCACAACTACTATTAGCTGAGATCGAATCATATCCATACGATTATCATCTGTCAAAGATTCGTCCATATCCGGTGTATAGTAAATTGCACAATCGTGAGTTTTGTGCAGGTCATCACAAACCTTAGGGAAATATTCATTAAAATCATCAGGATGACAGGTGAATAGCACACGAGGCTTACCAACGGGTGAGCCGTCTCCTTTTGTCTTGAAGTTAATAATTGCCATGACGTTCCCTCTGTTCTTTCTGCAAATATGCGTGTTGTTTTCATATGTTTTTATACAAATATTTGTTATTTTATATTAACACATTCTTATTACGTATGCAATAATAAGCTATCATGCAAATGCACAGTTGCGCCTTCTATGCCAAATGTTCGTGTAAAGACTTCTCTTGTACAAAAAAAGAAGACCTTAGTCATCGTTTCCGATAACATAAGGTCTTCAAAACAACTTATTGTTCACGATTATAGTGATTTATCTAATATAGAAAGTATTAACAAAACAACCCAAAAGTGGATAAATCATTTATGCAAAGATAGTAGATATTATTCCCACTCGATTGTGCCGATTGGCTTTGGAGTAAGGTCTAAAACAACGCGGTTGATACCTTCAACTTCGTGAGTGATTCTGTCAGTAATCTTGTGGAGTACAGGATATGGAATCTCCTCAATTGTTGCTGTCATCGCGTCAACTGTGTTCACTGCACGGATAATAGCAGGCCAGCCTTCGTATCTCTTGCCATCTCTTACACCAACGCTCTTGAAATCAGGCACTGAAATAAAGTACTGCCATACAGTTTTAGCAAGGCCACAGTTATCAAACTCTTCGCGTAAAATAGCATCAGCTTCTCTCAACGCTTCAAGTCTGTCGCGTGTGATAGCACCGAGACATCTTACACCAAGGCCAGGACCCGGGAAAGGCTGACGATCTACCATTGAGGATGGAAGACCAAGTGCACGTCCTATAACTCTTACTTCGTCTTTGTATAAAAACTTAACAGGCTCAACAAGCTCAAGAATCATTTCTTCGCCATTTGGAAGACCACCTACGTTGTGGTGAGCTTTTACGCCATCGCTCTCAAGGATATCAGGATAAATTGTACCCTGACCAAGGAACTTGATTTCGCTGTGCTTAAGTGCTTCTTCGTTAAATACTTTGATGAATTCTTCACCGATAATCTTACGCTTATCCTCTGGAGCAGAAACACCATCGAGTAAGTTAAGGAATCTATCAGTAGCGTCGATATATACGAGGTTAGCGTCAAGACCGTTTTCGAAAAGTTCAATAACTCCTTCGCTCTCGTTTTTACGCATTAGACCGTGGTTAACATGCACACAGAGTAGCTGTTTGCCGATAGCCTTGATGAGAAGTGCAGCTACAACGGAGCTATCAACACCACCAGATAAAGCTAAGAGAACTTTTTTGTCACCGACCTGTGCCTGAATTTCAGCAATCTGCTCGTCGATAAACTTCTGTGCAAGTTCAGGTGTTGTGATTCTTTCGAGTGATTCCGGTCTTACCGGCTTTACAATCTTTTCGTTTTCCATTCAAAACTCTCCTTTACTTATTCAATCAAACAATACTTAGTTTGTATAGTTATCAAAATATCCCTGAATTAATACAACAGGTGTACCCTTGTCACCTGAACCACTTGTGAGGTCACAAAGTGAACCGATAAGGTCAGTTAACTGACGCGGAGTTGTACCCTGTGAAGCCATATTACCAACAAGGTTGCCGTCCTTTTCACGGATACTCTGTGAAATAGCTTCCTTGAGAGCATCACCGCTAAGGTCTTTAAAATCGTTATCAGCAAGATACTTGAGTTTAAGCTCGTTTGGTGTACCTATAAGACCATCAGTGAATGCCGGAGATACAACTGGGTCTGCGAGCTCCCAGATTTTACCCTGTGGGTCCTTGAAAGCACCGTCGCCATATACCATAACTTCAACGTGCTTACCTGTTTTTTCTAAAATGTTTTTCTGGATTTCTAAAACTAAAGGCTGGCAATCTCTTGGGAAGAGTTTGATAGTATCTTCAGTTGATTTATTTGTACCTAAAAGGCCGTACTTTTCGTTACAACCACTACCATTAACAGGAGCGTTGAGGATATCATCAAGGCTGCAAACAACCTTTGCGCCAGCA
>JAZSHE010000088.1:0-5544 GCA_045533085.1 Ruminococcus sp. | reverse complement strand
ACGGAAAAGTCAGAGCTGAGCTCAACATTTTTTCACAGCTCAATATCCGCCAGTTTATCGAAGGCGTGCGTAGCGGAAAGTCAAGCGAGCTGATGAATATTACGGGCGGTTATCACTACCATACAGTGCGTGCTGACAGCGAAGATACACTCGATATAATCGGCGAGGCGCTTGATAAAAAAGGCTATATCGCTCCAGAAATCTGAGTGTTTCAGTATACAGCTTTGTTGTTGCTGATGCTGTTTTTTTGACATAAGTATTTACAAATGGTGTTGTTTTGAGTAAAATAGATGTGTTTTATTTTGTGATTATCTCATACTATAAACAATACCCTTTGAGAGGAATGATAATATGAAAATCCGTATAGGAATTTTTGGCTACGGTAATCTTGGACGAGGTGTTGAAAGCGCAATCCGTCAGAATCCAGATATGGAGCTTGTAGCTGTTTTTACACGTAGAGACCCATCAACAGTGAGCATCTTCACTGAAGGTGTTGATATTGCAAAAGCGGATGATGTTGCTTTGTATAAAGATAAAATTGACGTTATGATTCTGTGCGGTGGCAGCGCAACAGACCTTCCTGTTCAGACCCCACAGCTGGCAGAGCTTTTCAACGTTGTTGACAGCTTTGATACTCACGCAAAAATCCCTGAGCACTTTTCAAATGTAGACTCTGCTGCTAAAAAAGGCAACAATGTTGCTGTTATCTCAGTAGGTTGGGACCCAGGTATGTTCTCACTAAATCGTCTTTATTCAGAGGCTGTTCTGCCGGAGGGAGAAAGCTATACATTCTGGGGCAAGGGTGTCAGTCAGGGTCATTCTGATGCTATTCGTAGAATTGACGGCGTTGTAGACGCAAAGCAGTATACAATACCTGTGGATGCTGCTCTTGATGCAGTCAGAAGCGGTAGCTGTCCACAGCTTACTACACGCGAAAAACACAAGAGAGAGTGCTTTGTTGTAGCGGATGAATCAGCAGATAAAGCGAGAATCGAAAAAGAAATCAAAGAGATGCCTAACTACTTTGCTGATTATGATACAATCGTTCACTTTATAACAGCTGAGGAGCTTAAGCGTGACCATAGTGGTATTCCGCATGGCGGTTTTGTTTTCAGAACAGGCAAGACAGGCTTTAACAAAGAGAACAATCACATCATTGAATACAGCTTGAAGCTTGACTCTAACCCTGAGTTTACATCATCTGTTATCGTGGCTTACGCAAGAGCCGCATATAAAATGAGTTCAAACGGTGACTGTGGATGTAAAACCGTGTTTGATATCCCACCTGCGATGCTCAGCATCAAAACTGCTCAACAGCTCAGAAAAGAGCTTCTGTGATTGGGGTTTTAAGGTCAGGACATAGTAAAATAACGTATAAAAATACCACCCGAAAAAAGGTTTGTGTCTTTCGGGTGGTTTTGTTTGGTTTAAATTCAGTTGATTTTTTCGAATCGTCTTTGCTTTTTGCCATCACGCTCAATAATTTCGCTGAACATATCGTATGGTCGTACCCACACTTCCTGTTCACCGTACAAAGCGCGGTAAATAACCATTTTTTCAGTTGTTTCGCTGTCTTTAGCAAAGCCGAGCACTTCGTATTCGTTGCCCTTGAAATGTCTGTATCTGCCGAGTGTGATTTCCTGTGGAACAAGTTCTTCGCATTTTTCACACTCTGTTTTGTGCTTTTGTTCGGCGGTTTTTTCGATAGCCTTAACCACCGAAGTAGTGTCAAAATCGATGCTGAAAGAACCATCATTTGCAACCAGAATCATCGCTGACTCGGGTGCTACATCAACAGAGAAATATCCGTTGCACTGATACTTTGTGTTTGAGTTTAAAACGTCGGTGAGAGTGCCATTGAACTCGGAGTTAAAACCGATGTTTCTCACTTCTTTGCTCTGGTTAAGGAGCACAAAAACAGCCTGCTCGTTGTTTTTCATCGAGTAGCAAAGGTGCTCAAGCTGGATATTCTCGTTTTTGTAAGAACCTGTTTTGAGAGCTGAAAGTGTGTGTCTGATTTTTGACAGTTTTCTCAGATGCTCAAACAGCTCCATATCAGGATTATCTATTTCACCGAGAGTGAGACATGGTCTTAAATCGTAGTCACAGTGTGGTGTGCGTTTGCCTTCGATACCGAACTCACTGCCGTAGTAAATGGACGGAGCACCAGGCATCGTGAACATAAGTGTGTGGACGTTTTTGAGCAGTCGCTTGTTCTTTAGTGTGCTTGCAATTCTGTTAACATCGTGGTTGTCAACAAAGTTGTATAGATAAAGATGCTTGTAAATACCGTAGTTGCCAAACTCTCTTTCCATCGAGTGAGCAAACTCAAAGTAATTTTTATCGTTGTGGCACGAATACAGTGCCTTGTATGCTTCGTAGTTTGTGACAGAATCGAGTGTGGAGTCGTTTGCCCAGCGGGTGTATTCACCGCTTGTGATCTCACCGTAAAGCCAGAAATCTGGCTTTTTACTCTTGCAGGTGTGACGAAGTTTTTTGAAAAACTCAAGGTCTACGCAATCAGCGGCATCAAGTCTCAGACCATCAATGCCGAATTCGTCAATCCAGAATTCAACAGCTTTGAGCAGGTGAGAGCAGACCTCCTCGTTGTGGAGATTAAGCTTTACAAGGTCATAGTGACCAGCCCAACCTTCGTACGAGAAGTTGTCGCCCTTCGGACTTTGTCTGTCAAATCTGATGTTGTGAAACCAGTTACAGTATCTTGAATTACAACCGTTTTGCTGAATATCCTTGAACGCAAAGAAATCTCTGCCAACGTGGTTGAAAACACCATCAAGTAAAATTCTGATGCCGTTTTTGTGAAGAGTATCACAGATTTTTTTGAATGATTCATTATCACCGAGTCGACAGTCGATTTTGTAGTAGTCTATTGTATCATAGCCGTGTTTTGAACTTTCAAACACAGGATTAAAAACGATACCATTGATACCGAGTGTCTTAAAATGCTCGATAAAATCATATATTTTGTCAAGACGGTATACTAAGTTACCATCGTTTTGTTTTGGTGCTCCGCAAAATCCGAGAGGGTAGATGTTGTAAAACACCGCGTCATTAAGCCAATTCATATATTATCCCCCTTTTAGTTTGGTATTATAGCACACGAACAGAACGTCGGTCAAATATAAAGTGTTGAAAAAGCTGAGTGACTGTGATACAATATGTACATTATATTCAAAGAGGTTTGTTATGGCTTACGATAATAAAAAAACTGAAATCAAAGAATCAAAAAAAGCAAAAACACTACGAATCACACTAGCTGTTTTATATTTTATTCAGGTTATTTTGACAACATTTCCGTTTACCTGGATTGTTGATGATAGCGGTAACATTAAACAGCTCACAGCGTTCGAACTTGTGATAAAACCATCGGGATATGAAGGCGCTCAGGACATTTTGCTTGCACTGCTGTTTTCTGTATTTGTACTTTTTCCGATTGTATGCTTTTTCTTTTGTATCCTCAACAAAGGTATCGCAAAGAACTTTTTAAGCATTTTATGTAGTCTTACCTGTGCGTTGCTTATAACTTTTGGTATCGGAGCTACTATCGATATGGGCGCAGTAATTGCGTTGCTTTTGTATGTTGTTATTCTGTTTTTTACCACACAAAGCCTGCTTGTAACTGTTGCTGATAACAAAGCTCAGTAAAATATCTTAAACTCAGACGCCGTCTATCACGGCGTTTATTTTTTTGCATAAGACTGAGCTTTTTTTCATAGTCTGTATCGGTGATGTTATGAAAAAATCAGTATGTATAGTGGCTTTTATAAGCTTGATTTTTGTGATGGTCGGATGTGAAAGCGTTGTCACAAATTCAGCAGATGAACTGTGTGCAAATTCGTGGAGTGCTGTGCTGTCAAATGATAATGAAATAAGCCTTTGTTTTGATGGTGACAATGCTACTTTGAAAGTGAATTTAGCTGATAAACAAAGCGCTTCAATCAGCGGTTTGTGTGAAATCTCAGACAGCGCTTTTGTTATACATGATGAAAAGACAAATTTTGATTTTGCGTTTTCTTATATTGTCCATTTTAACAGAGTTCAATTGGTTTACGGTGAAAATACTGTATCTTTATACAAAATGTGATTTTGGCACAATATTTTGTGCCCGCTTTGTTGACAAAAAGTATATGTTGTTGTAGTATATAGGCACACACTTGTGCAACTGACGGTGGATGCGAATTAACGCAATGGGAGCATAGGTGCGATACAGCCGACCGTCTGGGCAGTTCACATTTGTGGATTGCTTTTTTTTATGTAATTTTGACTAACTGCTAGGAGGTATTTTTATGCAGCATAATAATTGGGAAGGTTTTAAAAGCGGACTTTGGTGTGATGAAATTAATGTTCGTGATTTTATCCAGTCTAACTACAGCGAGTATAAAGGTGACCACAGCTTTTTAAGCGGACCTACAAAGCGTACTAACGAGTTGATGAAAAAGGTTCAGTCATTATTCGCTCTTGAGCGTCAGTATGGCGGCGTGCTTGATATTGACACAGCTACAGCGTCATCTCTCACAAGCTATTCACCAGGTTATGTAGACAAGGAAAACGAGATTATCGTTGGTTTGCAGACTAACCGTCCTTTAAAGCGTGGTGTTAATCCATTCAACGGTATCCGTATGGCAAGACAGGCTTGTAAGGCTTATGGTTATGAGCTCAGCGACAAAATCGAAGATGAGTTCAAGTACAGAACAACACACAACGACGGTGTATTCCGTGCATATACAGACGAAATGCGTGCAGCTAGAAAGTGTCACGTAATTACTGGTCTTCCTGATGCTTACGGCAGAGGTCGTATCATTGGTGACTACAGACGTGTTGCTCTTTATGGTGTAGACAAGCTCATCGAAGAGAAGAAGAAGGACAAGGCTCAGCTTTCAACAGGTACACTCAACACAGAGCAGATTCGTCTTTACGAAGAGCTTTTCCAGCAGATTACTTTCCTTGGCTTTATGAAGGAAATGGCTGCAGCTTACGGTTGTGATATTTCACAGCCTGCTAAAAACGCAAAAGAAGCTATCCAGTGGACATACTTCGGTTACCTTGCTGCTATCAAAGAGCAGAACGGTGCAGCTATGTCACTTGGTCGTGTAAGCACATTCTTTGATATTTACATCGAGCGTGACCTCAAAAACGGCACTCTCACAGAAGAAACAGCACAGGAGCTCATCGACGATTTCGTTATCAAGCTCAGAATGGCAAGAATGTTGCGTACTCCTGAGTACAACGAGCTCTTCGGTGGTGACCCAATGTGGATTACTGAGGCTCTTGGCGGTATGGGTGAAGACGGCAGAACTTTAGTTTCAAAGTCAACATTCCGTATGCTCAACACACTTTATACACTCGATTCTTCTCCAGAACCAAACCTCACAGTTTTGTGGAGTAACGACCTCCCTGAAAACTTCAAGAAATTCTGTGCAAAGGTTTCTGTAGATACTGACTCAATCCAGTACGAGAACGACGATTTAATGCGTCCTATCTATGGTGATGACTACGCTATTGCTTGCTGTGTATCAGCTATGA
>JAZSHE010000152.1:0-6624 GCA_045533085.1 Ruminococcus sp. | reverse complement strand
TACACAGCTTAGCTCCCAACTCTCGTACTCTGCTGTTTTACCACTCTTTGTCACCTTAAAAGGATTTTCTCTACTCTCAAACCAATTAGTTACACATGGCTTCTCATTCTTGTAATACTCCACAATTGCCATATCCGACCACTTTGCAACATAGGCAACGCTATGGTCAGGCATAGTTCTGTTCAACATTTCTTCTGTTGTAAACAGCTCTTCAGTAGACTTTTTATATGTATAATACTCACAGTTGTCTTGGTCATACTTTACTGTTACTTCGTATTCCATCCAGCCAAGAAATTTTTCGTTGTCATCCTCAGGAAATGTGATGTCCTCATAACCGTCCTCGGCAAAAGTTTCAGCGATGGTCCTACCCGTTTCATCAACATAAATCTGAAGCCCACCCATTTTCACGATCTGTCCGTTCTCGGTGTACTCAAATTCGTAGCACACTCCATCCGGACTATAGAAAGCATCGATAGACAAAACTGTCGGCACCTCATCAACAGAACCTTCATCCACAGAACTATCATCAACAAAAACGTTGTCAACTGTGGCATAGTTACCACATCCCGTAAATATTATCATTGTCATTAAGAGTGCTAAAATTAACGCTAAAAATCTTTTCATAGTAATTATCTCCTTTAATCCTGTAAAATTGATACAATTTTATATATTTCTTAAACAACTATGTCAATTAAAATCAAAAAGCTGTTAAATCTCAACTACCTTTTTTATTTCATCAACAAGAACTTTCAAATCGCATTGAACATTATCGCTGTTTGCAAATATGTCTTCGAAAAGCTTTTTTATATTCTCCTCGAAGTCAGCCGGTAAAATAGAACAATTCTTCTTGCAGAGCTCCACAAGTCGCTTTTCGCCCGGATGAGTCAGGCGATTGAGAGCAAACAAAATATCAAAATAAGATTCAAAAAACGCTGACGTGCGGTGATTCACACTAACCAGATCTCCCCTATCCACAGCTTTTTTAATCTGAGCGTCATACGATGGGAGCATACCGTTTAACAGTTTCATATTTTTATCGATTATATTGCTTCTGAGCTGTTCAGGATAAGGCACCGTGAATCTGTCTTTTATTTTCTGCAATCTTGAATCTCTGTCGTAGATAATTTTACAGGTGACAAGATTGTGCCACATACAGGTTGTGTAACCCGTGCGAGCATTACAGCCCTCAACAACAGATGCAACATCATTAGTGAAATCATCAAGATTACGATACAAAATGTCTATGTCGATACCGTTTTTAAGAGTACAGTCGTCCTCCAGTTCCCAAAAGCTGTTGCCTATTTCCATATAACTGCAAAACTCTGACAGAAGCTCACGTCTCACATTTTCATCAATCGGAGCTGTTGTATAAAGATATACATCATAGTCAGATTTTTCGTCAAAATCTTCTCCTGCTCTTGAGCCGCCAAGGGCGATAGCTTCAATCTCAGGAAGTTTTGCAAATTCTTCGAACAATTTATTAACCATAGTAATACCTCAATATTTCATAAAACTCGTACACATCACTTTAACAAAGGGAGTGTAACTGTGTGCTCGCCGATTTTTACTGTATCCCAACGGTCATGCTCGCCATCACAGTTCGGATAATTATCGACCCACTTATATATCGGGAACTTCACAGAAAGTGTATCATCAAAGACACAACAACACACTTCTTCATACACTTCTCTTCCGCCATCGTTCTTCGGTGCTGTTTTTTCGGCAATAAGGTTGTCCTCCATATCGTACAGTACAACCCTTCCCTCGGCGCAAATAACCATGATTAGATTTTCTTTTAATAAATGCACAACTGTTTCGCTGATATAGCCCGATGCAATCTGGAAATAACCTTTGGAGTTATCTTGTTCGCTGTCAAAAACTATGTCGATTTTCCTTTTCATAAAAGCCTCCTGTAAATACAACATCTTAAGGTTTTACGTTTGCTTTTCGTCTACTACTTTATGGTACTACATTATCAAAAAGTTTTCAAGAAACTTTTTATCCGTAAATCAGCTCGGTTTTTTTACAAAACAAAAACATAATCATGCTGACATCAAGTATTCCAAAAACGCAATCACACAAGTGCGTTTCTCTTTGTTTACAGTCTTTGTCAGCGATAGTCAGCAACTCGTCACCTGTCCTTATGACTTGATTATACACTACCAACAAAAATGGGCAATCACAGAAGGGACTGCCCATTGATATATTTATTGCTTCTCGATTAATTTTGTTGTCTTAAAATTTCACTTCACTTTTTAGTGTCAACAAGTTATTATTGATTATAATTCTCCAATATGATACAATGAAAAAAAGCCTAGGGGGATTTTTATGAAAAAGACACTTGCATTACTGTTAACTATCATCATCTTAATCATCGCTACCGGTTGCGGCAACACCCCGACAGATACTTCAACTGACAACAAATCATCAGCTGACAATAACTCGGATTCGATGAAAGTTGATGAAAATCTGTTAACCATGGATATTACTTTGCCTGCATCTTTCTTTGAAGATCAAAGCGAAGAAGAAATCAAAGAGAAAGCATTCGAAAACGGCTGTACAAAATGTAAAATCAACGAAGATGGAAGCGTTGTTTACACAATGACTAAAAAAGCTCACAGAGATATGCTCAAAGAATTGAGCGACGAATTCGATAAAACTGTTTTAGATTTAGTTGAAGGTGAGAACAAAGTAGAGTCATTTGTTTCCATTGACTACGATGATAACTATTCAAAATTCGACGTTTATGTAGACTCTGCAAAATACACTTCATTAGACAATATGTATGCTCTCGGATTTTATATTGTCGGTGCATATTATCAGGCTTTCGCTGGTATTGATAGCGATAAAATAGATGTTCAGGTTAATTTTATTGACAATCAAACCAAAGAGGTTCTTGATACAGCATCTTACAAAGAATATATGGAAAACAGCAACTGAAAACACAATGTAAATCAAAACGGACTATGGAAATTCCATAGTCCGTTTGCTTTTATAAAAAAGTTATTACTTCTCAATTGGTTTCATTGTTGGGAAGAGGATTACGTCACGGATAGAAGCGCTGTCTGTGAGGAGCATTACGAGTCGGTCGATACCGATACCTACGCCGCCTGTTGGTGGCATACCATACTCAAGTGATGTAACAAAATCATCATCCATCATATTAGCCTCATCGTCGCCCGCTTCTCGAAGCATAAGCTGGTGCTCAAAACGCTTTTTCTGGTCAATCGGATCGTTAAGCTCTGTGTATGCGTTAGCAAGCTCACCAATCTTACAGAAAAGCTCAAAACGCTCAACAAGCTCCGGTTTGTCCTGCTTACGCTTTGTAAGTGGTGAAACCTCAACAGGGTAGTCACATACAAATGTAGGCTGAATGAGCTTGTCCTCAACGTACTCTTCAAATGCAGAGTTAAGAATGTTGCCCCATGTGTCTGTTGACTTAACTTCAAGGTGAAGCTCTTTTGCAACTTCCTTAGCCTTCTCTGTGTCGCAGTAGAACTCGTTAAAGTCGATGCCTGTGTGTTCTTTTACAGCGTCAATCATTGTGACACGCTTGAAAGGAAGAGCCAAACTAATCTGGTCGCCCTGATACTCAATCTGGTCTGTGCCGTTTACAGTAACACAGGCTTTGTTGATGAGCTGCTCTGTTCTGTCCATCATACCATAAAGATCTGTGTATGCTTCGTAAAACTCGATACAAGTAAACTCTGGGTTGTGCTTAACGTCCATACCCTCGTTTCTGAAATTACGACCGATTTCGTAAACTCTCTCCATACCGCCAACGATGAGACGCTTTAAGTAAAGCTCAGTTGCGATACGCATATACATATCGAGGTTTAAAGAGTTGTGGTGAGTTGTGAACGGACGGGCAGCAGCACCGCCAGGGATTGTGTTGAGAATTGGAGTTTCAACCTCGATGTAGCCGTTAGAATCAAGATACTCACGGATAGACTTGATGATAGCGCTACGCTTGATGAAAGTTGTCTTTACATCAGGGTTCATAATAAGGTCAACATAACGCTGACGATAACGAAGGTCAGTATTTGTCAGACCATGGTATTTCTCAGGGAGTGGAAGCAGTGACTTTGAAAGGAGCTTAACTTCTTTTGCGTGGATACTGATTTCGCCCATCTGAGTCTTGAACACAAAGCCCTTAACTTCCATAATGTCGCCGATATCCCACTTTTTGAGTCCTTTGTAAATTTCTTCGCCTAAGTCATCAAACTTTGCAAAAATCTGGATTTTACCGCCACGATCGTGGATGTCCATAAACATAACTTTTCCCTTGCCGCGCTTGGACATAATACGACCTGCAACGCAAACATCCTTGCCCTCAAGCTCCTCATATCGCTCAACAACCTCGTTTGACATAATATCTCTGTCAGAAGTTGTAACAAGGAATGGGTCCTGTCCTGCTTCCTGCAAAGCTGCAAGCTTGTCACGTCTGATCTGTAAAATCTCTGATAAATTTTCTGTGTTCTGATTCTTGTTCTGATTTTCTGCCATAAAAAATCCCTCTTTCGCTATACCTGAAAATGGGCGACTACTCTAAGCCGCCCAAAAATCTTATTTTGAAATCTCAAGCACCTTGAGTGCGATAATTCCTGCAGGAGCTTCAACTTCTACAACATCATTGACCTTTCTGCCAATGAGAGCTGAACCGATTGGTGACTCGTCAGAAATTTTGCCTTCTCTTGGGTTAGACTCGTTTGAACCAACTATTTTGTATTCAAAAGTTTTACCCATCTTGATGTTTTCAACTACAATTTTTGAGCCGACGTGAATCTGCTCGTTATTGATTTCGCTTTCGTCGATGAGGACAGCGTTTTTGAGAGTAGCCTCAATAGTAACGATTCGAGCCTCTAAAATAGCCTGCTCGTTTTTAGCGTCGTCATATTCGCTGTTCTCTGAGAGGTCGCCGTATGAACGAGCGACTTTAATTTTTTCTGCGATTTCTTTACGTTTTTCGCCTTTTAAGAAATCGAGTTCTTCCTCCAGCTGTTTAAAACCATCAGCTGTAAGCATAACCGGTTTAGCCATAATATAAGTATCCTTTCTTTTTATCTAGGAAAAATAGTCTACACATAGTTAGTATTATAGCATTTATTCAGGTTATGTCAAGGTTTTATCTGCTATATTCTGCATCAAAACGCGAAGCGACAGCGGTGTGTGCACCTTGTTATCGGATACACAAAGATGTGGAACCACCTCGCCCAGCTCATATTTGTGACACATTGAATATAACGCAGACGCAAAGTACGTCTGTGACAAACATTCGGGACACAGCCCACTAAACTTTTCATCAAGTTCTATCTGATATGAGTAGACTATGGTCGCTTGTGTGTCACATACGGATTTTTCTGTGGTCAGAACTACCGAGTTCTCAGTAAATTGAGTGAAGCCACTCACACCTTTTGGTGCAACAACAAGGTCGCAACCATAAATCGACTGCATTGATTTTGACAAACGTATCGGCGCGCCAATATCATCCAGAATGTTATCACAAACCTCTTTGTAAACATCGGTTTCATTTGTGACTACAACAACGCTGTCAGTATATTTGAGCAGATATTTCGGCAACATCGTAAATGAAGCGTCAAAATCAACCAAGGCAACATTCAGATTTTTTTTATCCACACTGCAAAGCAACGCAATAGCTAGGTTTGTACATAATCTATACTCATACTCCTTGGAGCAAAACCTCCGATAGCCTGATTTTTCCGGCAGTTGTAACTTTTGAGAACACAACAATCGATTCCGCTGAGCTTTGACCTCTTTATCAATCTTCTTAAAGTTCACCCTGCCACTTCTGTTTATGTACTCAATGTGTTTAACGGTGACACCTGATGCTGAACTTTCTACAATACGCATGGTATCAAACATCAGCTTTGATAAAGCTTTCATAATCTTAGATTTATATTGCGGTGTTTTTATATCAAGTGAAGTAAGCATAAAAATACCCCCTGCACAAATATATGCAAGGGGTAAGCTAATTAGTATCCGTACTCGCTCATTGGGTCGTACTTAACGCCGCCGTAACGAGTTTCAAAGTGCAGGTGAGCACCTGTTGAGTGACCTGTTGAACCAACCGTACCAAGGTAAGCACCAGCACCAACATACTGTCCAGGTGAAACTGCAACAGATGTAAGATGAGCGTAAACAGTCTCTTTACCGTTACCGTGGTTAATCCACACGTAGTTACCGTAACCGCCACCGCAACCGCAGGAGTAATTCTTACCCCAGTTATGCGGACATGATGTACATGTAGCAACTACTGTACCTGATGCCGCAGCAACTACTGAAGCACCCATAATACCGCCACTAGCGATGTCGATAGCACCGTGATTGTAATATCCACGCCACTCTTCAAAACGTGATGTAAGGTTAGTAAAGCCAGGACATGGCCATACATAACCGCCACTTGAAGGTGGTGCAGGTGATGGAGTCGGTGCAGGCTTATTGTTATTACTATTGTTGTTATTATTCTGATTCTGCTGCTGTTGCTGCTGAGCCTGCTGCTGTCTGTAGTACTCCTGAAGCTCTGCATCGAGCTGGCCAATCTGCTCTTCTGTTAAAGTGAGCTGATGAAGAATGTCGTTTGACTCTTCCTGAAGGTTAGCAAGA
>JAZSHE010000130.1:0-3336 GCA_045533085.1 Ruminococcus sp. | reverse complement strand
CCTCGAAGTCCTGAATTCTGCCTGAGTCATACTGAACACGGATGTGGTCAGCATCAACGCTCATAACCATACCGTCTTCCTCTGAAAGAATGCAGACACCAAGTCGGATCGTAGCCATGTCGTTCTGTGGGCCAAGGAGTTGCTGCTTGCTGTTGTCTTCCTAAGACCGCTTGGCCTCCGACTTCCTCGAAGTCCTGAATTCTGCCTGAGTCATACTGAACACGGATGTGGTCAGCATCAACGCTCATAACCATACCGTCTTCCTCTGAAAGAATGCAGACACCTGAGTCAGTACCTGCTTTGTACTCCATACCTGTACCAACGATAGGTGAATCAGTAACAAGAAGTGGAACTGCCTGTCGCTGCATGTTAGAACCCATCAGTGCTCGGTTGGCGTCATCGTTTTCAAGGAACGGAATCATAGCTGTAGCAACAGATACTACCATTCGTGGAGAAACGTCCATATAGTCAAACTCAGATGGAGCGTACTCAACGAACTCATCTCTGTGACGGCCGACAACCTTTGTGTTCACAAACTTGCCGTTTTCGTCAAGAGGTTCGTTAGCCTGAGCAACAACAAAATCGTCTTCCATATCAGCTGTCATATATACAACTTCGTCAGTAACGATGCCTGTTTCTTTATCAATTTTTCTGAATGGAGCCTCAACAAAACCATATTCGTTGATTCTCGCAAATGTAGCAAGGTATGAAATAAGACCGATGTTAGGACCTTCAGGAGTCTCGATAGGACACATACGGCCATAATGTGTATAGTGTACGTCTCGAACCTCGAAACCTGCACGATCTCGCGACAGACCGCCAGGACCCAATGCTGAAAGTCTTCTCTTGTGAGTAAGCTCTGAAAGCGGGTTAGTCTGATCCATGAACTGTGACAATGGAGAACTACCAAAGAACTCCTTGATTGCAGCAGTTACAGGACGGATGTTGATAAGTGAGCTTGGAGAAAGAGCTTCAGGATCCTGAGCCTGGAGTGTCATACGCTCACGGATAACTCTTTCAAGTCTTGAGAAACCGATTCTGAACTGGTTCTGTAAAAGCTCGCCAACGCAGCGGATTCTACGATTGCCCAAGTGGTCAATATCATCAGTAGTACCGATATGCTCTGCAAGAGTGTTCATATAGTTGATTGTTGCAAAGATATCGTCAGTTGTGATGTGGTTAGGAATAAGCTCGTGTGCTCTTAATCTGATAGCCTTCTTGAGTTCAGCTTCATTTTCAGCAGAATCAAGAATTTCGCTAAGAACATCAAAAGAAACCTTCTCTTTGATGCCGAGCTCTTCGCAATCAAAGTCAACGTATGCGTTAATGTCAACCATACCATTTGATAAAACTTTGATGCTCTTGCCCTCTTCACCAACAACAAAAGCTTCTTTTACACCAGCATTTTCGATTTCGATAGCTTTGTCACGGTCGATTGTATCACCGCGCTTAGCTAAAATTTCGCCAGTGCGTGGATTAACGATGTGCTCAGCAAGTGTCTGTCCAGGAAGTCTGTTGGACATACCGAGCTTCTTGTTGTATTTATATCTACCGACCCTTGACATATCATAGCGACGTGGGTCGAAGAAAAGGTTGTTGATATGAGTCTGTGCGCTCTCTACAGTAGGAGGCTCTGATGGTCTGAGCTTCTTGTAAACCTCAATGAGACCTTCCTCTACACATGTAGCTGTATCCTTCTCAAATGTAGCCTTGATTCTTGTGTCATCACCGAATTTCTCGATAATTTCAGCGTTTGTACCAAGACCCAAAGCACGAAGAAATACAGTAATCGGAACCTTACGGTTCTTATCGATACGAACGTAAAGTACGTCATTTACGTCGTTTTCGTATTCAAGCCAAGCACCACGATTAGGGATAACAGTTGAAGAGAAGAGCTCCTTACCTGTCTTATCGTGGTCCATTTTGTAGTAAACACCAGGGGAACGAACGAGCTGAGAAACGATAACACGCTCAGCACCATTGATAACAAAAGTGCCGCTTGCTGTCATGAGCGGGAAATCACCCATAAACACGTTTGACTCTTTAATCTCGCCTGTTTCTTTGTTAAGAAGTCGAGCTGTAACTCTTAAAGCTGCTGAATAAGTAGCATCTCTCTCTTTACACTCGATGACAGAATAGTTCGGGTGCTCAACATCGAGAGTGTAATCAACGAAGTCAAGAACAAGGTTACCCTGATAATCAGTAATACCTGATACATCCTTGAATACTTCCTTAAGACCCTCGTCTAAGAACCACTGGTAGGACTTTTTCTGCACTTCGATAAGATTTGGCATATCGATAACATCGTCGATTTTACCAAAGCTGTATCGCTTACTGTTGCCTAACATTACCGGTTTGACGTTTACCATAGGCGTATCACTCCTTTAAAAATCTAGATGGGTGTTGTCGCGAAAACACCCGTATTCGGTACCGCAAAAAATTACAAATTTGTTGCAAAAAAGACTCTTGACAATACTCATCAAGTGTGCTAAGATTCAACGTTTGCAAATCTTTTTTCGCTTATAAATAGGGGCATAAGGTCCCATTTTTGTACAGTATAATATCATATATCTAAAAAAGAATAAAGTCAAGGAATTTTCGTGATTTTTTCAATATTTTTTATTTTAGTTCGATAACAGAATTAAAACGCTGTCAAGCGGATTTTTCTGCAAAAACTCAAAACACTCGGATGCGTTTAATGTATTTTGCACCTAAATATTACAATTCACTTTATCTTGTTCCAAAACTATCATATTTGTTTGATTACGCTGTGCTCATATGTTATTATTAGAAGAGAAAGGTTGTGGTTTTAGTGTCGCTTTTAAAAGATGCGATAAAATCAAAACTAAATAACAAAACTGATGTTTTCTGTTTTGATACCATCGACTCAACTAACAACGAGGCAAAACGCAACAGTCACAATCTTAGCTCCACCCCTATGCTGTTTGTCTCAAATTCCCAGACAGCCGGCAGAGGACGTCTCGGCAGGAGTTTTTTCTCTCCCGAAAGCACAGGTCTGTATATGTCGTTAATGCTCAAAGCTGATAAAGGTGTTCAGGATATGGTCTGCATGACCACCGCAACCTCCGTATGTGTTGTCGAAGCTCTTGAAAAGCTGTGCAAAACAAGTGCTCAGATAAAATGGGTCAACGACATCTATATTGAATCTAAAAAGGTCTGTGGAATTTTATGCGAAGCTGTCACTGATGAAGAAACCTCAAAAATCAAAGGAATCATCATCGGCATCGGCATCAACGTTTCTACAGTTGATTTTCCCGACGAACTCTTTGGCATCGCCACATCTTTGAACAAAACAGTGGATCGCAATCTTCTTTG
>JAZSHE010000132.1:0-4226 GCA_045533085.1 Ruminococcus sp. | reverse complement strand
GCATATATGTCACACCGTTTACTTCTATTTCTACATTTTTACCTTCGTTTGCAATAAATTCCATTTTTATCCCCCAAAAGTATATCTTTATTTTTCACAATATGTTATATTATAAATCACACAGGCGAAAATTTCAATCATTATTATTATTTTTCTATACAGGAATTATTATGAACACAAATAACAATTCAGAGCTTTACGAGTTGTGCGGTCAGGTTGAGTCAGTGGTGTATCGAAACGAAGAAAACGGCTATACTGTTATCGAACTTTGTGGCGAGAGTGAAATGATAACCGCTGTCGGCACTATGCCACTCATCAACGTTGGTGAACACGTGAAGCTTTACGGTACATATAAGAATCATCCGTCGTACGGCCAGCAGTTTTCTGTTACTGCGTGTGAGCGAAGTATGCCAGAGAATCTCGACGGAATTCTGAAATATCTTAGTAGCGGTGCTATCAAAGGAATCGGTCCCGCTACAGCACAGCGTCTTGTCAAAGAATTCGGTGCAGACACTCTTTCTGTGCTCGAAAACGACCCGGTGCGTGTTGCTAAAATCAAGGGGATTTCTCAGGACAAGGCACTCGATATCAGTGCTCAACTGCGACAGGTGGTTGGAATACGAGAGCTGATGGCGTATCTGTCGGGATACAACATTGACGCAAAATGTGCTGTTGCAATATGGAAAATTTTCGGCAATCAAGCGATACAGTACATCGATGAAAATCCATTTGTTCTGTGTGACCAACGGCTGAATATACCATTTGACACAGTTGACGCAATCGCAAAACATCAGGAAAGACCGAGCGATGACAGATTCAGGGTGCGTGCCGCTTTGATTCACGTTCTGAACCACAACAAGCTCAATGGACATACCTGTCTTCCGTGCGAAAAGCTTCTGGAAGTTACTGCAAGGATGCTGACTGTTGAAATAGAATGTGTTGAAAGTGCGCTGAAGGAAATGCTCAATGACGGCTCACTTGTGAACGAGAATATTTCTGATAAAGAATTTACATTCACCTCAGCTATGCACCAAAGTGAAATGTACATCAACGCACGACTGAAGATGCTGATGCGCTACCCAGCGATGTGCATCAACAATGTTGACGAGAAAATCGCACAAATAGAGCGTAGCGATAATATAGAATATGCCCAGCTTCAGAAGCAAGCTATCAAAGAAGCGCTGACTAAGGGCATGCTGATACTGACAGGAGGTCCCGGTACAGGTAAAACTACAACCTTAAACGCTATCATCAGACTTTTGAAATCAAACGGTCAGAAGGTGTGTCTTGCTGCTCCGACAGGACGTGCTGCTCAACGAATGATGGGGCTGACAGGTGAAGAGTCAAAGACTATCCACCGCTTGCTTGAAGTCAGTTTTGATATTGAGGACAAACCTGTTTTTAACAAAAATGAGCACAATATGCTCAACTGTGACGCGCTCATTGTCGATGAGGTTTCGATGGTCGATTGTGTGTTATTCGAGTCGCTTATGAGAGCGTTGCCGCTTTCGTGCAGATTGATTCTTGTTGGCGACTCTGATCAGCTGCCAAGTGTCGGTGCCGGTAATGTGCTTGCTGATTTGATTGGCTCGGATATTCTGCCTGTAGTTGAACTGAAAGACATTTTTCGTCAATCGCAGCAGAGCCTTATTGTCACAAACGCACACAAAATTGTACAGGGCGAGTTGCCTGACCTGACAAAAGTTGATAACGACTTTTTCTTTTTGCAAAAAAATTCGATGGAAGAGGCGGCGTTTACAATAGCTGACCTTTGCACAAGAAGGCTGAAAAATACATATGGTTACTCGTGTATGAGTGACATCCAGATTCTGTCACCGACCAGAAAAGGTGTGCTTGGAACATTTGAGCTCAACAACAGAATCCAGAGTATATTAAATCCGAAAGACAGTTCAAAGCGCGAGGTGAATGTCGGATACTACACTTTGCGTGAGGGCGACAAGGTGATGCAGAACAAAAACAACTACAACGTAAACTGGGTAAAAGAAAACGGGGAAGTCGGCGAAGGAATATTCAACGGCGATATCGGAATTTTAGAAGAGGTTAACAACTCTGCCCATGTTGTAAAAGTTCGTTTTGATGACAAGGTTGCGATGTATGATCAGGATTCGATTGTTGATTTAGAGCTTGCTTATGCCTGTACTGTACACAAGAGTCAGGGTAATGAGTTCGAAGCTGTCGTTATGCCTGTGCACAACTTTCCACCACAGCTGATGTATCGGAATCTTTTGTACACAGCTGTTACACGAGCTAAAAAAATGCTCATTCTGGTAGGTGACAAAAACGCTGTCACAAAAATGGTCAACAGCAACAAACGTATTCTCAGATTTTCGGGATTGAAAGAATTTTTGCAAAGGGATTGATAACTTTTGAGCAGATTCAAGAATAACATTAACAAACTGTTGAAAACATTGTTGCCTGACAGATGTCTGTTGTGCTATACAGCGATAGACAAAGAAGCTGTTGTGTGTAAAAAATGTGAAAAAGAGATTAATATCGTTCCTGTTTATCAGGCTGTGCCAAGCGGATATAGATGCGCAAGCGCGTTTCTATATAAGGGTAAATTTAAACGAGCTGTTCTGAATTTTAAATTTCACAACAAGGTGCAGTATTCACAACAGCTTGCTTATTTCATATACAAAACAATAGAGCGCAGTTTTCCTGATGCTGTGTTTGATGTGATAACCTATGTTCCGATGCATCACAAATCGTTTAGCAAACGCGGATACAATCAGTGTCAGTTGATTGCACGGGATTTGTCGCAGTTGATGGGGATTGAGTGTGTTGAAACTCTCACAAAAATTAAAGATACAAAACCCCAGCACACGCTCAGTGGAAGAAACCGTAAGTTGAATCTGAAGGGCGCTTTCAAGGTTGTTGACAAAAAGCTTGTTCAAGGACGCTCGATTCTGGTTATTGATGATGTTATCACAACGGGCTCGACACTTTATGAATGTTCAAAAACTCTCCAGAAAGCAAAGCCGTTAAATATCTTTTGTGCAACTGTGCTTGCATCAGGTAACTTATATTGAACTTGAAAATCATAAAAAACTATTATATAATTGCTATATATTTCTAAAGGTGGTATGAACAGTGGATATAGCACTCGATTTAGGTACAAGTAACACCCGAATTTGTGTTGAACACGACGGCAAGGTTGTTGATGAGCCGTCTGTTATCTCATACGATAAGTTGACAAACGAAATACTTGCTTTCGGCAACGAGGCATACAGAATGCTCGGCAGAACATCAGCGAGAATCGATGTTGTGTTTCCGCTCGATTCTTCTGTTATTGCTCAGTCGAGTCTTGTTGAAGAACTTGTTAACATCTTCTTGTGCGAAGTTTGTACAAGCAAAGTTGTGATGCCACGAGTGCTTGCGTGTATACCTGGCGAAATCACCGAGGTTGAAAAGCGAGCTATCGTAAATGCTATTTCCAGCTTTGGCGTCAGACGTGTTCTGCTCTTGGAATCTGCAAAAGCGGCGGCTTTTGGTAGTGGTCTGAATATTATGAGCCCACATGGTGTGATGGTAGCTGACCTTGGTGCGGGTTCTGCTGATATCGCTGTTATGACATTAGGCGGTGTTTCGGTGGGAAAAACCATAAAATGCGCCGGCAACGCTATGGATGACGAAATTATTAAATATGCACGCCGTCAGCACAATCTTATCATCGGCAAAGCTATGGCGAAAAGCTGTAAAGAGGCTATCGGTACCGTGAAATACGAAGATGAAGACAAAACTTTCCGCATTAAAGGAAGAGATGCGGTGCGTGGACTTCCTAAATTTGTTGACATCAAAGCAAGCGAAGTGATGGAGGTAATCTTTGATATCGCAAAGAACATCGCTGTTGCTATAGCTGATGTGCTTGAGGACACTCCACCTGAGCTTCTGTGTGACATTCACACGGACGGCATCACAATTACCGGCGGACTTGCTAAACTAAGAGGTATGCGTGAGCTGATTGAAAACGCAACGAATATGAGGGTCAACGTTTCCAAAGAGCCTGCTGATGCAGTCGTTAGAGGCCTTTACAAAGCTATAGATTACATAGACGAGGCTGAAGCTCAGAGAAACAGCCTTAACCCTCTGATGATGGTGTATTGATACTAAGTTAATTTCTCCCTGAGTTTTTGCTCGGGGAGTTTTTTGTTGTAAAACGAAATCTTCAATTATCTAAACTGTTCAAAAGAGCTTTAGCGATAAAG
>JAZSHE010000052.1:0-2240 GCA_045533085.1 Ruminococcus sp. | reverse complement strand
CGTGACCGTCTTTTCAAAGAGGTTGAAACAAACGTTGCGATGCGTGTTGAAGAAACTGACTCAGCTGATACTTTCAAGGTGTCTGGTAGAGGCGAACTCCACCTTTCAATCCTTATAGAAACAATGCGTCGTGAGGGTTACGAGTTCCAGATTTCACGTCCGCAGGTTATCACAAAGCACATCGACGGCGTACTTTGTGAGCCTATCGAATATCTTATGATTGAAGTTCCGGACGCTTATGTCGGAGCTGTTATGGAGAAACTCGGCTCCCGTAAAGCAGAGCTCATCAATATGGGTACACGCGAGAGTGGCATTACACACATCGAGTTCAGAATTCCATCCCGTGGCCTTATGGGTTATCGCCCTGAGTTTTTGACAGACACAAACGGCAACGGTATTATGAACCATGTTTTCGATTCTTATGAGCCGTTCAAGGGAGAGATTGTAACCCGTCATCAGGGTTCACTCATCGCTTTTGAAACAGGCGAAACTGTAACATACGGTTTGTATGCGGCACAGGAGAGAGGCAGACTTTTTGTTGGTGCAGGTGTTCCTGTTTACGAGGGTATGATTGTCGGCGCTTGTCCAAAGGCTGAGGACATCACAGTAAACGTGTGCAAGAGAAAGCACATCACAAACACCCGTGCTTCTGGTTCTGATGATGCGCTCAAACTCACACCACCTTCAGTTTTATCTCTGGAGCAGTGCATCGAGTTCATCGCGGACGATGAGCTTGTTGAGGTTACTCCTGAGAACATCCGTATGCGTAAGCAGATTTTGTCAAAAGAACTTCGAATGAAAAAACAGTTCAAAAAGAACTGACACGATTCTCTTTTTCCAGAGGTTAACCATCCTACTGGTCATACATATTTTTTATACAGGAACTAACTATGAATTTTGTTATCTTAGACCTTGAGTGGAACGGCGCTTACAGCAGAAAAGCGAAGAAATTCGTTAACGAGATTATCGAATTCGGTGCCGTTAAAATCGATGAAAAATTTAATATTATTGATACATTCTCGATGCTTGTTACTCCTCAGATAGGCAAGAAACTTAATTCCAGAGTGAGCGAGCTTACACACATTACAACTCAGGAGCTGTTTGACTCTCACAACACATTCACACACGTGTTGTCAAAGTTTAGAAAGTTCCTTTCTGACTGCGTGTTGCTGACCTGGGGAACATCGGATATTCTCACACTGATGGAGAATTGTAAGTATTATCTTTCTCAGGAAAAGCTCACTTTTATGACTACATACTGCAATCTCCAGTCATACTGTGAGCACAAGCTCGACCATCACGATAAGTCAAAGCAGATGGGACTTTCCACTTGTGCTGAGCATCTGGGTATTTCTGTTGATGGGTTTGAGCTTCATCGCGCCTGCGATGACGCAAAGCTGAGCATGAAGTGCTTTGAAAAGCTTTACGACAGAGATTGCGTGCGTGAGTTTATCGAAGTTGCAAACGACGAGTTTTATCGCAAGATTACGTTCAAAAACACAGTTATATTTGATTTGAAAAACCCGTTGATAGATAAAAAAGAGTTTTACATCTGTTGTGATAAATGCGGCAAAAAAGCACGCAAAAAGTCAAAGTGGATATGCAAAAACCGTTCTTTCAGAGCACAGTTTCGATGCAACAAATGTAAACGTGATTTTGAGGGCAGAATCACCTTCCGTCTGAAATACGAAGGTGTTACAGTTGATAGAAGAATCGTCGAAAAAGAGAAACCACAGGTCGAAAAACCTAAAAGCATTCTATCTAAACTTATTAAATAAAATTCTGTTATAGAAAAATAAATCTATATAAAAGAGTGCACAACGTTTGCTGTGCACTCTTTTTTTACGCTTTAATAAAATATATGATTTTTTGCGACATATCACATTTTGTCGGTATCTGACATATATCAGATTATCGTCAGGTATTTTGACGCTGAACTGTGAATCGATTGTAAATTCGAACAAATATTCGAAAAACTATTGAAATGGGTGGAAAAATCTGCTAAACTGAAATAGAAGTCAAGCCCCAGCTTCAACGAATAAGCCCCGAAAAATACATGAATGAAGGAAAGGACGAAGAACTATGGATTACATAAAATGGTCACAAGAATACATCGAGCAGGCTCAGAAGTTGCTCGCCGTTATCGAGAAAAAGAAGCGTATGCTGAAAAAAGCAACGCCTGATGAAAAACACAGTCTTAACTCGGATATTATACAGTTGCGTAATATTTATTACGAGTG
>JAZSHE010000081.1:0-3076 GCA_045533085.1 Ruminococcus sp. | reverse complement strand
TACAAGATGCGTGAGCAGGCTGTTGAAAAGCTCGGACTCCAGAAGGCTAACAGCGTGGAGACAGCATAATGTATAAGAATTTTACTGTTATTGACTCACATTGTCATATATATCCTGAGAAGATTGCGTCAAAAGCTGTTGGAGGGACCGACCGCTTTTACGACATAGTTTCAAAGTGCGAGGGCACTATCGAAGACTTGCTTGCCCGCGGAAAAAAGGCAGGTGTTGACCACTTTATTGTTCAGTCAGTTGCTACAACTCCACAGCAGGTCAGAAAAATAAACGAGTTCATCGCACAAAGTGTTGAAGAACACAAAGAGCTGTTAACAGGCCTTGGCACACTCCATCCCGATAGCGAAGACCAGAAAGGCGATGTTGAGCATCTCGTTTCTTTAGGCTTACAGGGTGTCAAGCTTCACCCTGATATTCAGCGATTCGCGATTGATGACGAAAGATGTCTGAAAATCTACGATTTGTGTCAGGAAAAAGGTTTACCGATTTTAATGCACACTGGCGACAATCGTTACGATTACTCTAATCCTAACCGCCTGTTACCGGTGCTTAAAAAGTACAAGGATTTGACAGTTATCGGTGCTCACTTTGGCGGATGGTCAATGTGGGACGAAGCATGTAATGTGTATAAAGGAATCGAAAATTTCTACGTTGATTGTTCTTCTAGCCTTTATGCTATCACTCCTGAAACTGCAAAAAAGGTAGTCCGTACCTATGGTGCTGAACACGTCCTTTTTGCAACCGATTACCCGATGTGGGACCCGAGTGAAGAGATTGAGCGTTTCATGGCAATTGGTTTAACTGAGGAAGAAAACGAAATCATCTTCTCAAAGAATGTTCAAAAGCTCTTTAAAATCAATTTATAAAAGCGAACGCCTCCGAGTAATCGGAGGCTTTTTGTTATTATAGTGTTTTCCAGAGTATCAAATTGTCGTTTATGACCACATCAATTCTGCCCTCGTTTTTGAGATAGCTCAGGTACGAACGCACAGTACTGCCCACAAGCGAGTGTTGTCTTATGCTCATTTTAAGGTCGTAGTGGTAAAATAGCTTTTGCAGTAGGTTTTCGAACGTTATCGGCTCTTTCGAAAGTTCTAATATCAACTCGCAGATTTCGTAAATTTTATCACGGTTGAGTTTTATTAGCTCTCTTATATCGCTGACAGTTTCAACGTGGGACATCACAAAATACTCAGTGTCCATATTCTCAACAAAAGAGAGTGACTCAAGATGCTTTTTGATATCTAAAAGATAGGTGATGCCGTACTTTTTGATAATATCCTCGCTTGATACAATATCGCCTACGAAGGCTACGTTGTCAGGCGTAACGATAGCAATCATTCCGAGTGAATGACCCGAAATATCGTAGGTTTTGAGTTCGCTCGGAAAGTCAGCTGAACTGATGTCTTTTGTTATACTTTCTTTTGCTAAAAAGAACTTGTGCTCCATTTCGCTCGGAAAATAACCGCCGTAGATGTGTAGCGGGTTAATTATTGTGTGCTCAACAAACGGGCGGTCAATGGTAGAGCAAAAAATATCACACTCTGTTTTCTCCTGGATATATGCATTTCCGCCGATGTGGTCAGCGTGAGCGTGAGTGTTGATAATTCCTTTGATGTTCCATCCCTGTTCGTTACAGATTTTCAGAGTCTTCTTAGCGGAATTTTTGTCAGAGCCTGAGTCGATTAAATATACATCATTATTATCTCTTTTGTAGATACCAACCTTTGATGGGCTTTCGATATAGTAACAGCTTTCGCTGATTTTTATTAATTCAAACATTATATCACCTTAGCTTTATAGTACCTTCCTATTATACTTCCCAAAAAGTGTATTTTCAATACTAAAGGTGAGAGCCGATGTTTGCTATCGCGTTTCCGCCTGATATTTTCTTGCCGCTTTCGCAAAGACGAGCGATGAACGGCTTTGTGCCTTTTACCGCTTTTGCAAATTCAGACAGAATCTTCTTTGCTTTTTGCGGTACAACAGGATAGTCGAACACAAGGTAGTAGCTGTTGTTGTAAAGATATGCTGAGTTGTTGTAGTACAACGTGTCTGTGCTGTACAGCGTTTTAACGGCGCTCAGCATTGTGTCGGTGTCGCTGAATTTGTAGCACGGACATTCTTTGATGCGCTTTATACGGTACTTTTTGCGCTCTTGTGCTTTGTCACAAAAAGACACAAGCAACACACACCCGTCAGAAATTTTCAGCGCTTCACATAGAATTTTTTTGTTTTCGGTAGGGATAGAATTGCTCAGGCACGCAAGCGACAAAAGTCTTTTCAATATTTTCTTTGAATGAGGGTCAGAAAATCCCATATCATAAAAATCGAGGTCAAAGCTTTTCATATCTTCGTTGCATAGCGAAATCAGCACCTTATCAGGTGAAATCTGTGAAATCTTCAAGTGTGTAACCTCCTTTTAAGTGCTACATAACATACTATGCCAAAAGGCTTTTCTATGCAATGGTGAGTTTTTGGATGTCAAAAAATGCACGCTGTTTATTGACACGAAAATTTTACAATGATACAATAAAAATATAAAATTACATTTTCTTCAAAGGAGATTTTTTATTATGCCAAAATGGTTAGAAAATGCTGTTTTTTACGAAATTTATCCTCAGAGTTACTGCGATACAAACGGTGATGGTATCGGTGATTTGCAGGGTATTATCTCAAAGCTTTCTTATATTAAGGAGCTTGGATGTAACGCGCTGTGGATTAACCCTATCTACGATTCACCGTTTATGGACGCTGGTTATGACGTCAGGGATCACAAAAAGGTAGCTCAGCGTTACGGTACTCTTGATGATGTTAAAGAGTTGTTAGAGAAAGCTCACGAAATGGGCATCAAGGTTCTGTTTGACCTTGTCCCTGGCCACACAAGTGACCAGAACGATTGGTTCTTGCAGGCTAAAAAAGCTGAGAAAAACGAGTACTCAGACAACTATATTTTCACAAAATGCGTGTGGGATGCTCCACCAGAGTATCGTCTTGTATGTGGTATGTGTGAGCGTGATGGTAACTATCTGATTAACTACTTCTCATCACAGCCTGCACTTAA
>JAZSHE010000037.1:0-5896 GCA_045533085.1 Ruminococcus sp. | reverse complement strand
TGCCATCTTACCGCTACCAGGACCCGGAGCAGTAACCACAACGAGCTCTCGCTCTGTTTCAATAAAATCATTTTTACCATAACCATCATCACTCACGATAAGATCGATATCCTGAGGATAGCGCTCAATCGAATAGTGGTGGTAAACCTTGATTCCGTTTTGTTCAAGCTTTTTCTGGAATTTCACAGCAGCAAGCTGTTCAGCGTAGCGGGTAAGCACAACGCTACCAACATAAAGTCCAATATTACGGAAAATATCAATGAGTCTTAATGTATCAAGGTCATAGGTGATACCAAGATCACCTCTGACTTTATTCTTTTCAATATCATCAGCATTGACAACAATTACTATCTCAGCCTGATCCTTGAGCTGTAAAAGCATCTGAAGTTTGCTGTCAGGCTTGAAGCCAGGAAGCACACGCGCCGCATGATAGTCGTCAAACAACTTACCACCAAATTCGAGGTACAGCTTACCGCCAAACTTAGAAATTCTGTCACGAATGTGCTGGGATTGCATATTCAGATATTTGTCATTATCAAAACCAATCTTCATCTTATTCACCTGCTAAATAAAAATACATTATTAAATATATCACAGAAACTCCTGATAATTATATAAAAAAAGAAAAATAATTATTTTTTGTAATAGAAAGCGGTGCCGCTGACACAAAAGCCAGCAAGCACCGCTTGATTTAATTTCTGTAGAACAATTCCATTATTTCTTCTTAAAGCACTTTTTGTCAAAACTAGGGTTGAACTGATAGTAGTTTTTCGAGTCGAGTTTATCGGTGAGAATACGCAGGTTTTCTCCGAAACGCTGATAGTGCACTACTTCTCTTGCGCGCAAAAAGCGAATAGGGTCTTTTACGTCATAATCATCACAGAATCTCAGGATGTTATCATAAGTTGTTCTGGCTTTCTGCTCTGCTGCCAAATCTTCGTGCAGATCAGTAATCGGGTCGCCCTTGCTCTGTATATATGCTGCTGTAAAAGGCACACCTGATGCAGACGCAGGATAAACTCCCGTGGTATGGTCAACAAAGTAAGCATCAAAACCGTTTTTCTTAATCTCCTCTTCACTCAAGTCTTTGGTTAACTGATACACTATAGCACCAATCATCTCGAGGTGATTGAGCTCCTCGGTGCCTATATCCGTAAGTGTAGCTTTAAGTTCAGGAATCGGCATGGTAAAACGCTGTGACAAATAACGCAGTGATGCACCAAGTTCGCCGTCAGGACCGCCGTACTGGCTGATGATCATTTTTGCCAACTGAGCGTTTGGTCGCTTTATCTTAACAGGGTACTGCAATTGTTTTTCATATACAAACATCAGTCATCCTCCTCTATATCCCACGGCCACGGATTTTTCACCCACAAAAATTTGTTGCCATTATCAGAGCTCACTGTCAGAGGACCAAAACGACTCTCGAACTCTTTGATCAATGGTTTTACGACCGCTTCATACTCAGCATATTTTTTCATAGCTGTTTCATCCTTAGGATGCGTATCAAGATACAGCTCGAGGTCTTTCAAAACAAATTTGTATGTCCCGATTTTTTTGAGCATAATTTCACGTTGTGTCATCTTAACCCCTCGCAATCTTTAGGACAGAACGGTTTGTTAAGGCTTTCAAAAATCGTTCCGCACTCATAACCTTGAGCAGGGCTGTACATCTTCGGTGAATACTGCTGAAACGGTACATACGCCATCGCATATGATGTATCATCCGGAAAACGTTTTACCCCGTACTGATGATACATAATTTTTTCAATTGTATCCAAAAAAATTCTCCTTATCATTCTTTGACCCACAGACTATGCAGGTCTTGATACATAATATGCAATTTTTCACCCATGGTTAAAAACATTGTCCGAAAACTAAGAGCAATCTTCAATAACCACTAAAACCAGATAACAGCAAAAAGAGCAGGTCTTTCGACCTGCTCAATTTTATTAGTTTTTTACATAGAAATTATGGATTCCATGTTCCTACGTTCTTCTTACCATAAGACTCAGGGTCTGAGATATAGTAACCGATCTTAGCATTTGTAGTATCGATAATAATATCTACAGTCTGGTTAGCGTCGCCGCCCTGTCCATTGTTGAAGATGATATTCTGGTAAATGTCTGGATCAATTGTTACTTTGTAAACATCCTGACCCATTTCATTCTTGCTATCCCATGTCATCTGAGCACCAGGCCATGTCATGTTAGCAGCACCCCAACAATAGTAGTTAACCTTGCTCCAACCTACATTGTTTGTGAAGTAAACATCAATTTTGTCAGGTACTGGAGGTGTAACGTTCTCGTCATAATCCTTGATAATCTCATAAGCAGCCTCGAATGCATCGTAAGCTTCGTCGATGAGTTCTGGTTCTGCATTAGGATTGAGTGTTACAGACTTATACTTATCAAGAGCAGCACCTGCAGCCTGATAACCTTCATCCTCACCATAAACGTTTGATGGAAGAGCGATGTACTTAGCTGAAAGTGTGTTATACATTTCGATAAGGTCAGCAAATGTATGGTCACCCTGTACAGGATCATCTCCGCCACCGATTACCTTACCAACTGAAGCAAACTCAGGTAACTTAGCAAGATACATCTGGATGTATGTAGCGTCGAGAACGTTGACATCATCGTTCTCATCTGTATCAGCAGTGATACGAGCGTTATCTACTAAATCCTGAAGCTTTGCAAGGTAAAGCTGAATTGTAGTTGAGTCCATAATGTTGATCTCATTGTTAAGGTCAACGTCACCGATTATGAGCTTACCTGTTGGATCATCAGGCTGTGAACCATCGTAGAGGTAAACAACATTTGTTGTACCAGCCTTGAAGAAGTTAGAAGCGTTTGCAGGTGTGATGTATTTACCAAGCTCTGGCTTAGCTACTGTGCTGTACATACCGTTAGAAGTGATTCTTGTGTAATCCTTTGTAACGTCTGGAGCAAGCTGCTTACCTGTTGCGAGGTCGATGTAACTTGTTACAACTGAACATGAGAATGTGAGAATTCTGTCCTTGATCCAAGCTTCACCTGAAACTTCGTAACCAGCCTCACCCTGACCAGGCTCCTGCTGTACGCCACTTACTGCTGTTGCAGGGTGGAACATTACACGACAAGACTTAACGTTAGGGATTGTTACTGTGTACCAGTTATCACCAAGTGATGGATCCTTAACCATGTTACCAGCTTTATTCTCAGTCCACTTACCAAGAGGCTCTTCTGTAGAAGTATCAAAGTAAGCGTAACACTGGATAGTTGTGCTGTTCCAGTTTGGATGAGAATTGTAGAAGTGAACTACTGTCTGAGTATGTGTGAGCTCATTGTAGTAGTAGTTGAACTCGAGCGGAGCAGAAGCATCAAACTTACCTACTGTGCCGCCTGGATATTTTGCAGTATCAAGTGAATAGCCCTGAACACCTGTTGCAGGAATAGAGAAGTCAGCACCATTGTGGAGTCTGTACTGAATGTGTGGACGAACTCTCTGTCCTGTGGTTGAGTCAAGGAAGTTAACTGTAAGATAGTTAGATGTTGTGAATCTTGTGTAGTAGAACTTAACGCTTACCTTCTGGTTAGCAACAGCCTTGCCAGAAAGTGAGTTTGTTGAGCTCTCGTACTTGTCGAGATTGTGGTCAAAGAGGATATCTGTGTCTGTGATAGCACGATATGTCTGACCTACTGCGTATTTAGCAGTGTTTGTCTTAACAAGTGTGTAAGAACCTGATGCTGAATCACGAACATAGTGCTCAGCTGTAAGAGTAGCAAAACCTTCAGCAGGCTTTGAGTATGTGCCCTGAACGAGGATAGCACCTGACTGCTTTGGAACTGTGTAAGTGCCTGATGCTGTACCAAGTGAATCTACGCCTGCCTTCTTATCGTTAGCAACGATAGTCCATGTGCCTGAAGGAAGTGTAACAGTCTTAGAGTTAGCCTTGTCGTTATTCATAATAACGAGAGCCTTGCTCCACTGACCTGCCTTAGTGTTGTTGATTGAATAAGCGATAGGACCTGAAGCTGAAATTGTAGTGATAGAATCAGCCTTGTTGTCACCGAATGGAGCAAAAGCCTTACGAATCTTCAAGAGACCTGCATAGTAGTCAGCCTCTGCGCCCCACTTCTCGAGACGAGTCCAGTCGATAGCATTGATGTTATCAGATGTACGATAAGAGTTAGCATCACCGTACTTTGAACGAGCAAACTCAGTACCAGCGTTCATGAATGGAAGACCCTGAGCTGTCATTACAGATAAAAGACCGAGCTTGAGCTGTGAAGCAACCTCTGGATAATATGTGTTAGCACTATCAAAGTTTGTTGTATAAAGAGTTTCCTTATCTTTATCAGGAACAAATCTGTAGTTGTAAGTGCCTCTGAGGTCATCAACGTTTGTTCTTAAAAGTTTATCGTAGAATGTAAGGTTATCGTGGTTGTCAAGGTAGTTCAGAGCCTTTGATGTAGCTGTTGTGCCAAAGTATGTGAAGTTACCCTTAGCAGCATCGAGAATAGCAGCATTTGTTGAGTCGCCCTGTGCAAAACCACCTGTTGTACCTGTGTGGTTAGACTCAGAACCCTTGAGGTTCTCAGCGTATGTCTGGTTGAAACCACCGATACGGTCATTGAGCTGTCTGAAGTTAGAGTTTGTAGCACCGTTTGAGATACCTGTCTCGCCGCCTGCCCAAGGCTCACCGTACATGAGAATTCTTGAGTCAATCTTGTCGAGTTCAGCTCTAGCTGCATTTAATGTTGTGCAGTCGAGAGCGCCCATAAGGTCGAAACGGAAACCATCGATGTGGTACTCTTCTACCCAGTACTTGAGTGATTCAACAACGTACTTGCTTGTCATTGCCTTCTCTGTTGAGAGACAGTTACCAAGACCTGAACCGTTGTAGTAGTTCTGAGCATCAGACATTCTGTGGTAGTACTTTGGAACAGTTCTTGCAAGAGCAGAACCTTCGAGTACGTATGTGTGGTTGTAAACAACGTCCATTACAACAGCGATGCCTCTATCGTGGCAAGCCTGAACGAGCTGTTTGAACTCTTTGATTCTTGCATTACCGTCGTAACAATCAGTAGCGTATGCACCATCAGGAACATTGAAGTTAACAGGGTTATAACCCCAGTTACGCTGTGGGTCAGAGTTTGTTTCATCAATACCTGAGAAGTCAGCGATTGGTAAAAGCTGAACGCAGTTGATACCTTTTTCAACGAGGTAATCAACACAAGTAGCGATATCACCCTCGCCGTTTACTGTTGTGTTACCTTCAGCAAAAGCAAGGTACTTACCCTTGTATTCATCTGAAACGCCTGATGATTCAGAGATAGAGAAATCACGGATATGAACTTCCCATACTGAAGCTTCAGCAGCTGAATCGAAGAGAACGTGGTTATCATCTTCCCAACCCTCAGGGTCAGTAGAATCAAGATCAACTACCATTGAACGCTCGCCGTTAGCACCAACTGCAGTAGCGTATGGGTCCTGTGTTTCTGTTGTTGTACCGTCGATTGTAAGGAGGTATGTATAGAACACATCCTTGTAATCACCGCTAAGTGTCAATGACCACACACCTGTTGTAGCGTTTTTGCTCATGGCGTGTGTACCAAGTACACTTGCACCTGACTCAGCGTCAGTACCTGTTGCGTAAAGCTTGACCATAACAGCAGTAGCTGTTGGTGACCAAACCTTGAAAGTTGTGGACTGTGGTGAATATGTAGCACCCATGCCCTGTTCGTTTTTAGCTGCCTGAGCATAATCCTCAAGGTAGCTTTGGTTGTGATAACCTGTCTGAGCAACATCAACCTGAGCAGCAGATACTGCAAAGCTGACTGTTGAAACGATCATCATCAGTACCAAAATACATGAAATAAATCTGCGTAATTTCATTAAAATTCCTCTCTTTC
>JAZSHE010000244.1:0-2890 GCA_045533085.1 Ruminococcus sp. | reverse complement strand
TTTATTCAACCTGTATTTTTTTTATTATTTATTTTTTATTGAAAGGGATTTTCTGTAATAATGATTAACTATTACTTTGCTGATGTGTAAGCAGTACCTGCTTTGAGCTGTTTACCGCTTGCTTTGAAGAGTTCAGATACTGAAACTACCTGCCAACCCTGTGATTTCATGTATGGGAGTAATTCTTCCATAGCAGCAGCTGTTGTTTCGTAAGTTTCGTGCATAAGAACTATCTGCTTGTTGAGTGAACCATTCTGCATAGCGGATTTGAGTTTGTTTACGATTGCATCTTTGCTTGCGTTGTTCCAGTCTTCAGTATCAATACCGCAGTTGATAAGCGGAACGCCTGCTGCTGACTGAACAGTACCGTTTACGCTAAGATAAGGAGGTCTTACAAGGAAGTCACCGTTGCCTACTATACCGTTGAGGATAGTTTTTGTCTGGTTGATTTCACTCTGTACACCTGATGCTGAAAGGTTTGTGAGGTATGGATGTGAATATGTGTGGTTTCCTATTTCAAAACCTGCATCAAATGCTCTCTTGATTTCAGCACTGTTTGAACCATTTATTTTCTGACCCCAGTAGAAGAATGTTGCATGATAACCATTCTTTGTGAGGGCATTCTGAATTCTTATAGATGTTGCATTGCTTGCAGTTCCAACCGGACCGTCGTCAAATGTGAATGCAACCATTGGCTTGCTTGGATCAATCCATGATGTATCGCATGTACTTGACCATGTACCGTTTGATACTGAACCTACCATTGTTCCGGAAGAAGGATTAGTTGTTGTGTTGCCACCTGTGTTACTGCCGGTCTTTGTGAACTGTATATCGTCAACGAAGAAATCAATCATATCAGCTGCTGTATCACTTTCTGTATAAGCTGACTGAATGTAGAGTGAAACATTTGTAGCGCCTGCAGGAACTGAGAAATCACCTGAAAGTTCAGCCCATTTACCACTTGAAGTTGTTGCTGAGCCTACGTTTTCATACTGTGTTTCACCGCCGAGGTCATACTGAACACCAAATTCGAAACCAGCTGTAGAATAAGTGTTGTTGTTGTAAGTAACGTATGAATCGAATGAATATGAACCGCCTGCAGCAAGATCAGAAGAAGATGCTGAGATACCGTTCCATGAAGCTGTTCTGCCTGTTACTGCGAGAGACTTGGAACCGCTTCTCTTTAAGCTGTTTGTAAGAAGAATTGATACATCTTCACCACGTGCAGCCCATGTTGTGCCTGAACCTTCAAAACCGTCTGAGATACCTGTGCCTGAACCTGTAGGAGCAGAGCCATTTATAGAGCCACTATTTCCAGAGTTAGAACCTGTATTTGAGTTTCCCTGTGAATTGCTTGTATTTCCTGTATATCCTTTACCAAGCTGAACATTATCTTTTGAGATGTACTGCTTGAGGAGTGCAAGGTCAGCTACGTCAACAGAACTATCATATGAAACGTTAGCTGCAAGCTTCTGGTCAGCAGAGAGTGTTCTGTCTCCGAGGAGATAGAGAGAGATTAATGTAAGGTCTGAAAGATCGATATCGCCATCACCGTTGATATCACCAAACTTAACAGAAGTACCTGGGTTTAATACAGTAGTTGTTACTACAGGGACATTAATATCGCCATTATTGTTGTTATTGTTATTGCTACCACCTGAAGGAACATTTATGCTCATAACCTGCTTGTAAGCTTCTTTTTCTGTATAGTTGTTACCGAAGAGAAGAGGGTTCTGACTGCTTCTCCAGCTTATCGGGTCATGTGTACCCCATACTGTAAATGAAGGGATCTGATCTCTGTTTTCAACAGCCATCTCGAAGATCTGCTTGAAGAGGGAAGCCTGAGCTGTGAAGTTGTTGCTTGTTGTGATATCAAGCTCTGTTATGGAAACTTCAAGACCTGTGCTGAGGAACTTTTCAAGTGCTGTCTTGTAAACCTGTGCTGAAGGATAACTTACATCAAGGTGAGACTGCATTCCGATACCGTCAATAACGCCTTTCTGTTTAAGTTTCATAGCGATGTTATAGATATCGTTTGTCTTTGCAGGGATATATTCGTTATAGTCATTGATGTAGAGCTTACATCCTGCCGGAGCATACTTTCTTGCATATGTGAAAGCATTGATGATAAAGCTGTCATCAGAGTAAATACGTGTCCAGTTTGAACCACCTGAACTTGCGTTACCGCCCGGACGGAGTCCGCCACCATCGTTGAGGAAGAGTTCGTTACAAACGTCGTAAGCGTAAACGTTAAGATTTGGATATTCTTTCTTGAGTAAATCAAAAGTATCCTTGATGAAGTTTTCAAGACGCTTGTTCATGATGTCTGCTGAAACATAGTTACCGTTGCTCTGGAATCCTTCACGGAAGAACCAGTCAGGAGTCTGGCTGTACCATACGAATGTATGACCACGAACGCCGATATTGTTGTCTTCGCAGAATTTAAGAGTCTGAGCAGCGCTACTGAGTGAAACTACGGCGTGTGTATTGTCACCGCCCTGAATTGAAGCCTGTTGCTGGAGAAGTGAATCCGGTTTCAATTCATTTTCAGGAGTAATACTGTTGAAGTGTTTTTTGATAAATGAAGCACCTGAACTAAGTTCACGAGGACTTACGGATGTACCCATCTTGAAGCATGAAGCAAATTTGCCCTTGAGGCTGTCAGATGTTGATACGCTTGTTCCGTTGTTGTTGCCTGTATTGTTATTACCAGTATTATTATTACCGGTATTGTTGTTACCAGTGTTACCTGTACTTCCGCTTGAAGAAAGTTTTACATCATCAACAAAGAAATCAAGCATATCAGCAGCTGTATCACTTTCTGTGTAAGCTGACTGGATATAGAGTGAGATGTTTTCTGCACCTGCAGGGATTGTGAAATCACCTGAAA
>JAZSHE010000034.1:0-9669 GCA_045533085.1 Ruminococcus sp. | reverse complement strand
CAGCACCAAAACTTATAAAGCAGGCGACAAGGTTTACATTGTTAACCGTGACAAGGCAGTAGGTTTTGCGGTTATCGGTAAAAATGGTACAAAAAATGGTGTGAAGCTTGCTATTGCTCATATCGATTCACCACGTATCGATTTAAAGCCAAATCCACTTTACGAGGATAACAATCTCGCACTTTTTAAAACTCATTATTATGGTGGTATCAAAAAGTACCAGTGGACAACAATTCCATTGTCACTTCACGGCACAGTTGTAAAGCTTGATGGCACAAAGGTGGATATCCGTCTTGGCGATGATGAGTCTGAGCCTTGCTTCTGTATCACAGATTTGCTTCCACACCTTGACAGAGAACAAGCAACAAAGACAATGAACAAAGCATTCACAGGCGAAGACCTCAATATTCTTGTTGGTTCACGTCCGTTCTCTGATGACAACGACAAGGGTCTTGTAGCACTCAATGTTATGAGCATACTGAATGAGAAGTATGGCATCACAGAGGATGATTTCCTGTCAAGCGAACTTTCATTTGTGCCTTGCTACAAAACTCGTGATATCGGTTTTGACCGCTCTCTCATCGGTGGCTATGGTCACGATGACCGTTGCTGTTCTTATCCAGCACTTATGGCAGCACTTAACACTGAAATGCCTGAGAGCACAGTTATCACTTATCTCACAGATAAAGAAGAAACAGGTTCAGACGGCAACACGGGTATGCAGTCTGACTTCCTCAGATACTTTATCTATGATCTGGCAAAGGCAGAGGGAGAAGAAGGTTACCACGTGCTTTCAAAGAGTAAGTGCCTGTCTGCTGACGTTAACGCAGCGTTTGATCCGACATTCCCAAGCGTTTACGAACCAAAGAACGCAAGTTTCTTGAACGAGGGTGTAGTTATTTCTAAGTACACAGGCCACGGCGGTAAGTACGATACATCCGATGCATCTGCAGAGTATATGGCTGAAATCAGAGCAATGCTTGAAAAAGACGGCATCAAGTGGCAGATTGGTGAGCTTGGTAAAGTTGATATCGGTGGTGGCGGCACAATCGCTAAGTATGTTGCTAATATGAATGTTGATGTAGTTGACCTTGGAGTAGCAGTGCTTTGTATGCACGCACCATTCGAAATTATATCAAAAGCCGATATTTATATGGCTTACAAGGCTTTTTATGCACTCTTTAACTAAATTTTTCTAAAACACTTGCTTTTTTAATAAAAGTGTGTTACTATATCACTTGCGGTCAAAAGACCGCACCTTGCGCTGATAGCTCAGCCGGATAGAGTGACTGGCTACGAACCAGTAGGTCGGGGGTTCGAGTCCCTCTCAGCGCGCCAAAACAAAAAAGCACCGCAATTCGCGGTGCTTTTTTGTTTTGGTACACAGCGCTCATACTAATGATCAGTTATAAGTTTTGTGATATAATCGTTGTGTAAAGTGGTGTCGGTATGGTGGGGAGTATAGTGTTTGATAAGTCTAATAAGACACAAATAAGTTTTGCTGATTAGATTAGGAGTTGATTTTGTGATATATGTTATGTCTGATATCCATGGAAACAGTAAAAAATTCAATTCGGTAATGGAACAGATTCAGCTCAAAGACAGCGACACTCTGTATGTTCTTGGAGATGTGATCGACCGCTATGGTGATGGAATAAAAATTCTGCGCAAACTGATGACGATGCCTAATGTCAAAATGCTCATGGGTAACCACGAGTATGCGATGCTACATGCTTTGGGGACAAACGGTGAACTCACTCCCGTTGATGAGAAACAGTACAGAATCTGGATGCGAAATGGCGGGGATGTCACCGTGGAATATCTGAAACATATCAGAAAAAGTGTACGTAAAGAAGTATTTGAATTTGTTGAAAAGCTTCCTACAAGTTACGAGGTTTATATCAATGACCAGCGTTATGTACTTGTTCATGGTGCACCTGAACAGCTGTATGATAAGAATAACCCACGACACGCAAAATACAAGGATGCACAGTATTTTTCTATATGGTACAGATTGATGTATTATGATGTTATCAGAGATGATTACACGGTGGTTTTCGGACACACACCGACAAGCCATTATCAGCTCAAACACCCGCTGTGCATATATAAGGACACAAAGAGAATCGGTATTGATTGCGGTAGCGGTTTTCCGGAAGACGGTTCATCGTTTATACATAGCGAAGGCAGACTTGCATGCCTTCGTCTTGATGATATGAAAACATTTTATTCAAAGTAATTGTGTGAATATTAATACACTACAAGCATCTGATTACGATATATCAGATCAAAGCAAAAATCCTGACAACTCTATCGTTGTCAGGATTTTTTTGTATTAATTCAGCATTGTTTTATAAGTCTGATGTAAAACTCAACTGCCTTATTAAGACATTCTACTCTGATGCGCTCATTGTTACCGTGGATTGTTGCGCGTTCTTCAGCTGTTAAATCCATAGCAGAGAAACGATAAACCTTGTCAGAAATTCTGCCATAGTGGCGGGAATCCGAGCACTGCACCATAAGGTACGGCGATGTGATGCAACCCTTCCATGTAGACGCAACAGCCTTTGCTACTTTGTTGTAGGCTTCACAGTCGGTCTGTGAAATACGTGACGGGTTCATTCCGCTTATAACAGATAGTTCAATTGAGTCATCATTAATTGTTTTTTTCAAGTATTCTAAAGCCGAGTCGATTGTATCGTGAGGATTCAATCTGATGTTAGAAACCATCGAGGCCTTAGGCGGTATTACATTTGCCGCAGAGCTTCCTTCCATCTGAGTGAAAGCTACAGTGGTTCGAAGCAGGGCGTTCATTTCTCCACCCTGAATTTTTCCGAGTAACGCGAGCACAGGGGAAAATACCCACAGATTTGCAAATATTACTCTGTAAAGCAAAGTTGAGTGTCTGCCTAATGTGTCAAACATCTCGGCAACAGGTTTTGTTATGTGACATTTGAAAGGATTGTCCTCAATTTTTGTGCACGCTTTAGACAGTATCCCAACTGGTGTGTGTGGTTTTGGAGCAGAAGCATGACCACCGTTTGATTTAGCTTCATACTTAACATCAACCATACCTTTTTCGGCTATGCCGATAAGTCCGCACGGAGCTTTTACGCCAGGGAAAACATTCTCTACAACAGCTCCACCTTCGTCTACTACCAAGCCCAGCTCTATGCCGTTTTCTTCAAAGTAGTCAACGATATTTGAAGCTCCCTTGCCGTTGATTTCTTCTCCACCCGAAAATGCAAAGTAGATATCATTTTGCGGTGTGAATCCCTGAGCAATCAGATGGTCAGCGGAAAAGAGTACGCCATTAAAAGTAACCTTTGTATCGAGTGTTCCTCTACCCCATATTATTCCGTCCTCAAGTATGGCTTCAAACGGTGGTTTGTCCCACATTTCTTCGTTAACAGGTACAACATCGTAGTGAGCCATAAGAACGGTTGGTTTGCCGCATTCTTTACCTTTCCATCTGAAAAGCAACGCTCTGTCAGGCAGCTTTTTGAACTCGCATTTTGCAAAAACATTTGGATAAAGTTCTGGGAGCTTTGCGATAAGTCCCTCAAATTCTTTGTCGTCTTCTTTACTTTTGTCGCGATATGACACGGTTTTGAAACGCACCAGAGTTCTGAGCGTTTCTGTGGCCTTATCTTTGTCGAAAGACTCTTCGTTTTCAAAAAGCTCGGGTTCAGGTTTTTTCTTAAACATTGCTGTGCGTATAATAATCACAGCAAAAAATACAGCGATTAAGCTAAGAATAATATATAAAGCAATCATATTTTAAAGCATTCCTTTTTTGTACATAATTCTAGCAACACCAACGGTGAAAAGTACACCGACAGGTACCATGATGCCAACTGTTCCTGCGTTTAATGCCGGAACAAATATGAAAAGCACGAGCATCAGAAGGACAGGCAAAATTGAGAGCTTAAGGTTCTTCGAAATGAACACTACAGCAAGTCCACCGAAAAGTGCAGGAAGAATCATAGCAAATGCAGGTTCAAGAACAGGGGACTCAAGAATCGGTGTGAGTGGAATGATGAGGATAACTCCAACTAATATGATGAGTGTTGTGACAATGGAAGATACAGCGATTGAGATGGTTGAGATAACCTCGCCCTCTTCAGAAGATGCCTTGACGTTTGCACGCTCCATAGCATCAATAGCACAAGGGAGCTTGAGGTTTGAAATATTACCTGTAACGAAAGACAGATATGTGCCACCTGCGCCGAGCATCGGAACGTATGTGAAAACCTCTACAATACCAACTGCCCAATACATCGGAAGAGTTGCAAGTAAACCTTTTGCAAGAGCCGCCCAGTCAGGTACACAAGAAAAAATGATACATACGAGAAGCGGAAAAGCAAACAGAATGCCTGCGAGTGTCAAGCCCCAGATTTTTCCGTAGTAGTGTACAGAGTCCATATATGACATATTCTTTTTCATTATTTAGCCACCTCCGAAAGCATCTGTGCGGTGATTTCAAAACCACCAAAAATATTTGTGAACAGTATAGCGGAAGCCATACCAACGATTAGTGAGATTGGTAGTGCGTAGTCAGTCAGCCATCTGACCTTGAGTTTTGTTGCGAGCAGTCCCAGTATTGCCATAACAACGGCAGAAACGCCCATTACACATACAGGAGTGAGACCTTGCAATAGTCCCTTCGAAATATATGTAACATCACAGAATACATAGCCTAAAAATGCAGAAATCATACCAAGGAACATAGCGTTGTTGAAGATTTCGCCCCACTTTTTGTCTTTCAGACCCATTTTTGTCATACCACTCTGGATTTTCTTTGTGACAAGCGGAGCGAGTATAAGGCTCGCTGCGATACCAAGAGTCATAACCCATAATACGGTGACATAGATTGAAGGGTCAGTAATTGTTGTTCCTGCGCTGTGATCTAAAGCTTCAAGCGCATTTCCTGCGGCAACGGTTTCGTATGTGATGGACCCGATTACGGAAAGTCTCAACCACGGAAGCGGAATGCCCAGACTCTTTGAAAGTGCTACTACACCCACAAGTACAGCGATAGCCGGAGCAATAGTGAATACAGCGGATGAGGTGATAGTTTTCTTGATAACGTTTTTGTCAATGCCAAGTTCTTTGGCACGTTTCATAGCGCGTACAAGAAAGAACACTGACTGAGCGATAACTATCGCGATGATGATGCCGACAATGGTGAACAAAATCGGACTGTTGACAGAAAATTCCATAGTAAACTCCTTTTTGTTTGATAATTTGATTATAATACATTGAATTGATATTTTCAATCAGATAATTATCGATAAAATTGTACAAAAAGCTTGACAAAATAAAAATGATGGTGTAACCTGAAAATGCAAAACAAAAGAACACCACAGGGGGTGCCGATGCTAAAGTCGGCTGAGATTGGAATAGATGTTTTCCTGACCCTGCAACGTAAGTTGCGAACCTGATACGGGTAATGCCGGCGTAGGGAGTAGTAGTTAATGAGCTTAACACCATACGCAAGTGTGGTGTTTTTTCATTTTAAAGGAGTGTTTTTTATGACAAATGTAAACAAAAAAACCTTACGCCTCGTAACATCGGGTGTACTCATCGGTCTGGCATCTGTGCTGTCAATTATCAAGGTGTTCGCCTTGCCGTTTGGTGGTTCTGTAACGCTGTTTTCTATGGTGCCTATACTTGTGTTGGGGTATATGTATGGCGTAAGATGGGGGCTGCTGTGCGGTGCTGTGTACGGTGTGTTGCAAATGGTGCTCGGTGCTACGATGAGCCAGGCTTTTGCAGGGCTTACAGGCTATATGGTGGCTGTTATGGCGCTACTTGACTATATCGTTGCTTATGTTGCGGTTGGTATGTCAGGTGTGTTCAAAAACAAATTGAAGAACCACTCGGTGTCGATAGCGCTCGGTTCAATTATTGCGATACTTTTAAGACTTGTGTGTCACTTTTTATCAGGCTGGATTTTGTGGGGAAGTTATGCATCCAGCTATTTTGAAGAGATGAACAATTCTTTTGGCAGTTTTATGCTGGGTGCTTTTGATGGTCAGCTTCTTGCTTGTATGTATTCACTTGTTTACAACGCATCATATTTGCTTCCTGAACTTGTGATGTCAGTTATCGGTGTTGTCGCTCTGATGAGTGTGAAGCCGATAAAAGAACGTATGATAAATGCTGATAAGGCGTTTTGATAGCGAAGTTTTGACTAAAGTGTTAACAATATCAATATTCTGTTAATTTGTATCGGTTTAGCTTGAAACTCAGGCAATTCGCAGGTATAATTTTCTTAAAGAAAGGAAGAAAATTATGGACAGCGAATACGACAAAACACCTTTGAAAATCAGAATATGCAGAACAATCAAAAAATGGGTTATGGTTATACTTAACCCAAGACTGCTTTTATGTCTGTTTTTAGCATGGATGCTGACAAACGGATGGAGCTATGTTTTTGCTATTGTTGGCACATGGCTTGACATTACATGGATGCTGGTAGCAGGTACAACATATATGAGCTTGTTGTGGGTTCCGTTTACTCCTGAGAAGATACTGACTGTTGTTATTGCACTTTTCCTTATGAGAGCACTTTTTCCGAGAGATAAGAAAACTGTTCTGGTGCTCACTGATGAACTTAATAAACTGAAAGCGGCGTATATAAGTCAGCGTGATAAACGTAGAGAAAAACGTGAATCAAGAAAAACTGCAAAAACGAGTTAAGAAATACAAAAGGGTTTGGTGTCAATGACACCAAAGCCTTTATTTTTTAGTAAGCCTTGTATTTGTTGCTTGGTGAATTTTCGCTGTATTGTGCGTAGTAAATATCACCTTTGTATTCGATTGAATTGAGCGACATATCGTCGTTGTACGTGAGTTCGCACAGCAGCTGCTCTCCATTTGTTGTGAGGCGGATGTTTTTTGGCGATACCACTTCCCATAAATATTCTGGTTCAAGCGAGTCGGACGTAGCGGTAGTGTTTGAAAATTCAGCAAATGTTTTGTCGTTGTAAAAGAAAAGCCCCTTTTCACCGTTTTCGGTGATAAAGATTGCATCTGAAAAATAAGCTTCGTATTCCTTTGCGTTACCTCTTGAGTATGTGCTATCTGTGGAACAGTCATAAACATTGAAATTGTCCTTGAAAACAAGGTCGAACGAAGCTTCTGTTATATCTTTTGGAATGAGATGATTGTCCTGTGTAGTGACGCATACTGCACTTTCGGTGACAACACCGCTTTTTACGAGATTGTATGTGCAAAGCTCTTCTTCGTTTTCTGTTGTAAAGTAAATATATACAACATCATCTGTTCCTGTCAGATACCAACGATCGGCTTTCTGGCTCTGTTTATCGTAACCGAAAACAATGTCGAGCGGGTTGATAGTAGCTTGTGTGGTATTTTGTGTGTCTTCTTTTTTATCCTCGTTTTTCTGGCACGAGGCACAGCATACGGCTAACAAAATGCACATAACTACAGCTATAAATCTTTTCATATAAAAAACACCTTCTTTTAGTATAAGGCTATTTTATCATCATGATATGTTTCTTGCAAGTTAAAAGTGTGTAAGAAAGACAACAGGTCGTGCGTAAAATCGCACGACCTGTTGTCAGGGGGTGTAGGATTATTTATGAAAAACAACTGTAAATGAAATTATCTCATCAATAAGTTTTATATCCAGGTCGAAGTTGTGCATATCAACAATCGACTTTACTATTGAAAGTCCAAGACCATTTCCGTCGCTTTCTCTGCTTTTTTCAACACGATAGTAAGGCTCTGTGATGTGCTTGATATCATCTTTTGTGATAGTGGAGCACTTGTTTGAAACGCAGAGGGTTTTGTCGGTCAGTGTTATATCGATTTCGCTTTCTTCGTCAGAGTATTTTATAGCGTTATCGATAAGATATGTTGCAGCGCGATAGAATAAAGTCTCATCAACCAGAGCTTCACATTTTGCATCAAGCTCAAGAATTATGGTTTTGTTTCTTGGCAAAGCATCATAGTCTGCTATTGCTTTTTTGATGATCTGTGAAATGTTTGTGTTCTTAAGATCCAGAGTGCGGTCAACTTTCGAGAGCCTTGAGAAATCGAGCATTTTGTGCACGAGCGAGTTTACCTCGTTGGTTCTCTCGATAATTCGGTTGATATAGTGCTCGCGCTTTTCAGGGCTAGTGTTTTCCTTAAGATTCTGGGCATATCCTGAAATAATAAACAAAGGTGTTTTTAGATCGTGTGCAAGAGCGTTTGTGGTTTCTTTGAGTTTCTCTTCTTCGATAAGCTCAGTTTTCATCAGTTTCCACATCATAATATAAAGAATGATTCCAATGATAAGGAAAAACACGAATAAAGCTGCTATACCGATTATCAGAGTGTTTCTTGCACAGTGAAGAAGATTGATTTGTTTTGCGTATCTTACACCGATATCGCTTTTGATATATCCCACAGAGTTTGCATAGCTATTGTTCGATGATGTGGAGTTCTGTTCTTCGTAAAACGCGCTTTCTGTTGAGTTGTAAGACCGCATAAGATTACTTACTTCATAACCCAGAGTTTCTATAGTGAAAGTTTCTCCGTTTGTATATAAGTAGGTGAAAGGACCCTTCTTTTCTACTATACCTGCAGTTGGGTCGTAAGAATAATTGCCAGGGTCATAGGAATAGTAGTTGATTGATTTGTATGGGTCTTTAATCAACCCTTCGCTTGCAAAATCGTTGCATACAAATTGACCGTTTATGACGCAACGTGCATCTCTGGCTAATGTATGAAGTTTGAATGACTCAACTCCCTTTGGAGAAAGTTCAAATGTTTTTATAACTTCGTCTTCTGCGTACCAACTGTGATCATCGTGGGTTTTTACAAGTTCAACAGTTTTTGGTATCAGGTGTCCGCTTTTTGAGTTGTAGTATGTCTTGGTGCACATCAGTGCATAGTAGTATCCGTTTTTGTCTTTTTTGACATTGAGATACTTGATGATAGTATTAAGGTCATCTTGTGATATAGAGTTCACAAAATCATTGTAATCAATTGTTCCTGAACCATCATATCTTACTTCACCGGTGGTTGCTTTGAAATAAAGATACAAATCATTGTCAGTATCGAAGATGATTTCTTTGTTTCGTTTTCTATCTGTAGGATAAGCAAATAGCACAACCTGTAAATCTTTGTCAAATGTGCCGTCTGCACCGCTTTCGATTTGAGGAACCAGTTCTTTTGTTGTCAGTTTATCCGTATGCGTCTTTGTGATCTGGGCGAATTTGCACAAGTTGTTGTAAGAGTTAGTAGGCATGCTGGACATTCGATCGACCATTGAATCGAACTCTCTGCTTTGCTTAGTTATCTGTGTTTGTTTTTCTACGTTGATTGTAATTGCGAAAAATATCACAGAAACAATAATCCAGACGGAAAGTAAAACGCAGGAGATTTTCAGTGTTATGTTAAATCTTTGCTTTTTAAGCTTTTCTTGCATATATTATTATTCCTCCAGGATGTATCCTCGTGAACGGATTGTCTTAACCAGTTTTGAGTTGCTTTTAAGTGCTTTTCTCAGATTTTTGATGTGGGTATCAACTATTCTTTCGTCAACATCCGAGTCGTAACCCCACAGCATTCTGATGATTCTTTCACGAGTGATGATTTTGCCTTTGTTTTCAAAGAGCAGTTTTAAAATTGAAAATTCTTTAGATGTGAGTG
>JAZSHE010000104.1:0-2767 GCA_045533085.1 Ruminococcus sp. | reverse complement strand
AAAAGAGGTTGTTTTACCATCAGGATATGTAATCTTTGTAAGATTTGCAGATGTTGATGTACTGCTATAAGTGTAAGTGGTTATACGACCTGCAGGGTCAGTAATTGATATGAGCTGTCCATAAGAATTATACGCTAAAGTTGCTGTTCTTCCAACAGGATCCGTTACTGCTGTAATTAAATTACCATTAAAAGTAACTGTCTGTGTGTTGCCGTTTTTGTCAACAAGTTTGTAAAGCTGTCCCGCTGAATTGAAATATTTTTTATTATCCTGAGCATCACTTATGATATATTCAGAACTATTTACTGTCAGAGTTTGTGTCGGGTTATATTCTTCTGTGTAAACATCTCCGTTCTGTTCATAATAATGTGCTGTTCCATCACCGTCGTAGTGTTTGTACTTACCAACAGAACTATCATAGGTCACTACTTCTTGAATGTTCAGGTGGTACTTTTTACCTACATACATTCCGCTATAAACTGTGCTGTATATACTGTCGGTGTTGTTATTGTGAATATGAGAAATACTGATAGAAAGAAGATTGCCTGTCATACTCAAATCACTGTGGGCATATGTAACACTACCGTTATAAGGGTTAGCATACAATGTACCTGAACGACCCATATCAACAGTTTCATAAGACCAATAATCTTCAAGACCGATGTTGTTGTTATAAATTACAGTAACAGAAGGATGGAGAGATGCAGTATCATGGTCGCTGGAATAAAGAACAGCTTGGCTATCTGCGGTTTCATCGCTGTTTGTAATCATCAGACCATTATTAGTACGTCCCTCGTACCAATTTTTAACAGCTTTTGTAATGTTGAAAGTATAGGGTTGTCCGTCAACATTTGATGTTTTGAATGATACATAATCTAAATTTTTAATCGAAATATCATCATGAGCAGCGTTCTTCTCTGTGGAAACAGGTTGATTGTTCCAAGTTATAGAACTTTCCGACCACGAATCCAATCCGGTTAAATCGAAGGCGAAAAGTTTCATACTGCTACTGCCTTGGTTTACATCATGTTGAGTAAAGGTTAAATTTGCATCGGTAACTACACTTCCTTCCGGCAATTTGGGAAGTGTGAATTTTATATATGTTCGTCTGACATTAAGAGTTCCGTTACCGGCATATAAATACTTATACGAATCAAAATTCATAATAGGTGTGTTTTTATTTGCCGTTGCATCATAGAACGTAGAAGCGTTTGTTGAAAATGTGGGGTCAATGATAACAGGAAACTTTCGATTTTCGTCATTGATCCATTCTGCATTTGCTGTGACAGTAAGAATATTACCATTCAAACTCATTGTGACATCAAAGCTGGTTTCTTCGTTTGCGTCATACATATAGGGTGTTTCAATAGTAAACAAAGCCTCGTCATCATCTTTATTCTCATAGAGCTTTATTGAGCCATTGTCTTGTGCAACAGGGATAAGTCCGTCCAAATCAAGCTAGAACTGATAAACATATGAATCCTGTGCTTCATTAACAATGATATTTTCTTTAACTTTGCTTGGAGTAATAACATACTGCAAGTCTGCACCATCCAAGACATCATTGTAATTGACTGCAGAAACTTTTTTATCAAGTTTCATCTTTTCTTTGTTTGCTGATTCAACAGCAAAATTATCTGAAGTCGAAGTATCAGTAATGGGTGATATACTTGCTGTTTCCATACTTTCAAAGCTGTTGTTAATTACCGCTTTAGTAGAAGTAATTTTACTTGAGGCTGTTGCTGATGACCGACTCATTGTTGCCGTATTATCGGATATTTTAATTCTCATGCCGACAGTATAACCGTCTTTGCCTATAGTCAGCATTTGATTATCAGCAAAATCTTGCGGAATTCTGATATCAAGAGATGATGCAGCAGGTGTATAAGTAGCTTTACCAGAAGCACTCTTTCTTTTACTATTAAGTGTAAGAGTGTTATCAATATCCTGCCACGAGCCTGTTGAATCCATATAATGAATGGGCTCGGAATAGATAGCAGCCGTATATGTGCCATCTTTGTGACGATAATGTTTAGTGTTTTCAGTGCGTAATTCCTCGACCTCTCCCATTATTGGCGTTACGATTTTACTGTCCAAAATTTCTTCTGTCGAGTCATTTGCGGAAATGGCAGCATCAATTTCTGCTACTTCTAAATCGTTATTTTGAGAAGGCAGCGTGACACCTTCCGCTGCACTCATCGCTGCATTGTTACCAATGAGTGGTGTTGCACCAATAGCTACTGTTCCCGGTGCAATTATTTGAAGATAAAGAACAGCAACTAAAATGGCAGATATGATTTTTGTGAGTTTTCTCATAATGTTTCCTCTCTTTCTTTTGATTTGCTAGGTGCTTATAATTTTGCATCCTATATATATATGAAGAAAATCACAAAATGTTACGCAAAAATTTTTGTTTTTTTTGAAGTTCTGCTATTTGCACAATAAGATTGGCTATAATTTGTGCACTATCACGGCAAAAACAACTTAAATATTATAATGGACCTTTGTAAAGATTTATTGAATAACCAAAATCATCCCTCAACTTATAGTTAAGGGGTGTGTGTTTGAAATTTTAATTTCAATTATCACACAATTAACCAATTAATTATTGATACAAAGTAATCACTCAACTCTTTAAGAACATCAACAATCAAGTTTTTTACTCATCACTAAATAATATTCAAGAAATAGATTGTTATCCAAAATGAATTAACAAGCTGAGACTAATAAAAAAGGGCATCATTACTGTTCATTCCAAAGCGGTATT
>JAZSHE010000183.1:0-7207 GCA_045533085.1 Ruminococcus sp. | reverse complement strand
CTCAGCGACGATAAAAAGACTTTTACTGATGTCCGCATAGCTTACGCAGTTGCAGGACCAATTCCGCTTCGCGCAACCACAGCCGAGGAGTTTATCAAAGGTAAGAGTGTGAGCGAAGAAACAGCAAAAGAGTTTTCACAGCAGGTTTTAAACGATGTTAACCCGCGTGACAGCTGGCGAGCATCAAAAGCGTTGCGTTTACATCTGTGCTGTGAGCTTGCATATCGTGCACTCAAAGAGTGCGTGAAACTTTCCGGAGGTGAGATGTAATGGCACAGTACAAACTTGTTAAATGCACTATTAACGGCAAAGCTGTTGAACAGATGGTTGATGTGCGCGCATCTCTGACCGATATGCTACGCAACGACTATCGTATGACATCTGTCAAAAAAGGATGTGAAGTAGGAGAGTGCGGTGCGTGCAACGTGCTGATTGACGGCGAGTGTTTCAACTCGTGCATTTATCTTGCTGTGTGGGCTGATGGCAAGAACATCCGCACACTCGAAGGACTTATGGGTGAAAACGGCGAGCTTTCTGATATTCAGCAGGCTTTTATTGACGAAGCCGCTGTACAGTGCGGTTTCTGTACTCCGGGAGTGATTATGTCAGCTGTAGAAATTCTGGAGAGTGGCAGAGATTACACCGACGATGAGCTGAGAAAACTGTTGTCGGGTCATTTGTGCCGATGCACAGGATACGAGAACATCCTGCGTGCAGTACGCAAAACTCTCGACAAACGGCTGAATAAAGTGTAATATGACTAAGGTTAACGATACAGCAAAGCTTCACCCGAAACTTACTTTGCAGTTTTTTACACACGAAAAGTGCTTTGGACCGGGTGTTGTGCTTTTGCTTGAAAAGATTAAAGAGAACAGCTCCATCCGACAAGCGGCATTTGATATTTCAATGTCGTACTCGAAGGCGTGGACTATCATAAAGCGAGCCGAGAAAAACCTCGGTTTTGAGCTTCTTAATTCAAAAACAGGCGGTGCCACAGGTGGTGGCGCAACTCTCACCGAAAAAGCAGAGAGGTTGCTTGCTGACTACCGCAAGTTTGAAAAAGAACTCACACAATTATGTGACGAAAAATTTGTAAACTACTTCTCGTGGATAGACGATTCACTCTGATTGTAAAGTTTTTGTAGCAACAGCCTTTGTTGTGTAAAGGTCGGAGAGGGATTGTCAAAACGGCGTATCACCCACACAATAAAAATCGTAGGGGACGGCATCTTCGGCGTCCCTGATATATCAACAAATATTTTGAAATAGTACCAACTATGCTATGTGATTTACTTGAAATAAAAAAAGGTGTCACCGCTGTCATCGGCGGTGGTGGAAAAACAACGCTTTTGCACACGCTTGCAAAAGAACTGGTAAAAAACTTCACGGTTATCATCACAACCACAACCCATATATATAAAAGTGATGAGTTTATGAATGTCCCACAAAGTGGCAAGCTCTCTTTGCAAAATCTGAAAGAGCTTGTCGATAAGCACAGATGCATCTGTCTTGGGAAGCCTTGCATGAGCTCTAAATTCACTGAGTCTGACTTTTCCTTTGAGGATTTGTGCTCGGTTGCCGATTACGTTTTAGTCGAAGCCGATGGCTCAAAGGGGTTGCCACTAAAAGCTCATCTTGACCATGAACCCGTCATACCGACTGAATCTACTCAGGTTATCTCGGTTGTCGGCGTTGACTGTGTGGGCGAAAAACTGAGCGGTGTTACACACAGAGCTAATAGAGCGTGCGAAATATTGATGTGTGGCATTGATGATATATTGAGCGAAGAAATGGTCGCACAGGTTTTAAACGATGAGGATTTTCACGATAAAGTGCTCATTAACAAATGCGACACAACAGAGAAAAAAACTACCGCTGAAATCTTGGGCGGATACATAAAAACTAAATGTGTAATTTCATCATTACTCAAAGGAGAATGGTATGTTAGCAGTAATTAAAGGCGCGGGAGATATCGCGACGGGTATTGCGTTGCGCCTGCATCGTGCAAATCTCAGGATTGTTATGACAGAGATTGACGCTCCTACAGCTATTCGCAGAACCGTGTGTTTCAGCGAAGCGGTTTACAAGGGCGAGAGTGTTGTTGAGTCAGTAAAAGCTGTGCTGTGTGACAACGTAAACAAAATAGACGATGTGTTACAGAACAACAACATCGCTGTTATAGTTGACGAGAAAGCCCACTGTGTAAGAGAACTCAAACCTGACTTTGTCATCGACGCTATTTTAGCAAAGAAAAATCTGGGCACAGATATTGATGATGCTTCGGTTGTAATCGGTGTTGGTCCGGGATTCACAGCAGGGAACGACTGCCATGCTGTGGTTGAGACAAAGCGCGGACACTATCTGGGCAGAGTTTACTACGAGGGCAGTGCCTTGGAAAACACAGGAATCCCAGGAGATATTGACGGTCACAGTGCTGATAGAATTATACGCTCGCCTGAGTATGGTGTGTTCAACCCGATTTACGAGATAGGCGACGAGGTGAAAAAAGGCGACGTAGTCGCTTGTGTCGATTCTACCCCGATTGTGTGTAATGTTTCGGGAATAATCCGCGGAATGTTGCCAAAGGGTACACTTGTCAGCACAAATATGAAATCAGGCGACATCGACCCTAGATGTGAAAAAGAGCATTGTTACACCGTGTCTGATAAGGCTCTTGCGGTCGGCGGTGGTGTGCTCGAAGCTTGCCTGCATTTTTGTTCGGAGAAATGATATGTCTGAAAACAATGTAAAATTAACTAAACTTTCAAAATGTTCTGGTTGTGGCGCAAAAGTTGGCGCAGGTGTGCTTGCACAGTTGCTCGGCGATTTAAACGTCAAGCACGATGAGAACCTTCTTGTCGGCTTTGACAAAAGCGACGATGCGTGCGTGTACAAGGTGAGTGATGATTTGTGTATTGTCGAAACAGTTGATTTCTTTCCGCCTATTGCCGATGACCCGTACACTTTCGGTCAGATTGCCGCAACCAATGCACTGTCTGATATTTATGCTATGGGTGCAGAACCTAAAATTGCACTCAATATTATGTGCGTGCCTAAGTCGATGTCAAACGCAGATGTCCACGCTATTTTAAAAGGCGGTTACGACAAAGTTTTTGAAGCAGGCGCGGTTATTTGTGGTGGTCACAGTATCTACGATGACGAGCCAAAGTACGGCTTGTGTGTCACTGGTTTTGCTCACCCTGACAAAATCTACACAAACAGCGGTGCAAAATCAGGCGATAAGCTGATATACACAAAGCCTCTCGGCATCGGCATCATCACAACCGCCCAAAAGGCTGACATAGCATCACAAGAGAGTGTTGACAGAGCTTTAGAAGCGATGACTTTTCTCAACAAGTCGGCGCGCGATTGTATGATAAACTACGATGTCCACGCGTGTACTGATGTTACAGGCTTTTCAATGATGGGTCACTCGCTTGAGATGGCTCAGGGTTCTGACACCCAGATTAAGATTTTTACCAACAATATTGACGTGATAGAAGAAGCGTACGAGTTTGCAAAAATGGGTATACTGCCCGAGGGAATGTACCGCAATCGTACCTACGCAGAGCCGTTTGTTAATGCTGGGGATACAGAGCTTTACATTCAGGACATACTCTACGACCCTCAGACATCCGGTGGACTTCTCATCAGCGTCAGCGCAGAAGATGCTGATGCACTTTTGGCAGACCTCAGAAAATGTACTTTGTCTGCTAACATTATCGGTGAAGTTGAAGAATACAAAGGTAAAGAGAGAATATTTCTTATTTAGAAATAAACTGAAGTGATATGAAGAAAATATATTTTGACAACGCGGCAACGTCTTTTCCAAAAGCGCCCCATCTGTCGCGAGTGATTTCAGATTTTATTGACAACAACTGTGTCAACATCAACCGTGGTGTGTACTCTATGTCAGATGAAGTGTCCGATATGGTGCTTGATACAAGGGTGAAGCTTTCTATGCTTTTTGATTGCTCCGATAACCCTGTAAAATTCTGCAAAAGAATTATATTCACCTCGGGTGTCACAGAGTCAATCAATATGTTTTTGCGCGGAATCTTAGAAAACGGCGACCATATTGTAACAGGGGCGATGGAACACCACGCTGTTATGCGCACACTTTATGATTTGCAACGCGAAAAGGGCATCAGTTTTGATGTTGCAAAGTGTGATGATAATGGTGTTGTAACAGCCGATAGCGTCGAAAAGATGCTCAAAAATAACACAAAAGCAGTTATCATCAACCACGCTTCAAACGTGTTTGGTGCTGTGTCAGATATAAAACAGATTGGACAGCTGTGCTTTGAAAAAGGTATTTTCTTTGCGGTTGATACAGCCCAGACAGCTGGAGTTGTGCCGATTTCCATGCGTGAGTCAAACATCGATTTCCTCGCTTTTTCAGGACACAAAGGTTTGCTTGCGCTTCAGGGTATAGGCGGTTTTGCAATTTCAGAAAAGCTTTGTGATGTGCTCAGAGTTGTAAAAACAGGTGGCACTGGAAGTGCGTCGCATTTTTACACCCAACCTGATATACTGCCCGACAAATTCGAGAGCGGAACACTCAATCTCTGTGGTATAATGTCGCTTAACCACTCGCTTGAATACATCGAAAGCGTTGGTGTCAAGAAAATTCACGAGCGTGAGCTTGAGCTGAGACGATATTTTATTGACTCGCTCAAAAATATCGATGACATCACAATCCACTGTGCTGACAGCGATGCAAAAACAACTTCAGTAGTATCGCTGAGTTTTTCACAGCTCGATAACGCCTTTGTGGCGTCAGCTCTTGAGCGTGACTACTCGGTTATGACGCGGTGTGGACTTCATTGTTCACCGCTTGCTCATTCTTCGATGGGGACTTATCCCGATGGTACGGTGCGTTTTTCGTTCTCGTATTTTAACAGCGAGGAAGAGATTGACATAGCAGTGGATGCTATACGAAAAATTCTAAAGGAGAATTATAATGCCTAGAGCAATAATAGCTATGAGCGGTGGCGTTGACAGCTCCGTAGCGGCTTTTCTGATGAAAGAGCAAGGCTACGAGATAATCGGCATCACCTTAAAGCTCCATAGTGGGAAGGATATAATCGAAGAACAGTCGTGTTGCACACATCAGGATATTCTTGACGCAAAAGCGGTGTGTGACAGACTGAATATAGAACACAGAGTCGTTGATTTGGAGAGCAATTTCAAGGAGTACGTCATCGACCGATTTATCAATTCATATATGTGCGGTGGCACCCCGAACCCTTGTGTGGATTGCAACAGGTTCATCAAATTTTCAAAACTCCTTGAAATCGCAAAAGACGAGGGTTATGACTACGTTGTGACAGGTCACTATGCCCGCGTGGCTTTTGTTGAAGAAACAGGAAGATACGTCCTCAAAAAGGGTCTTGATGAGTCAAAGGACCAGAGCTACGTTTTGTACTCTCTTTCTCAGGATGCACTTTCTCACATCAAGCTACCACTTGGTGAGCTGTCAAAAGCTCAGGTGCGAGAAATCGCAGAGCAAAACGGCTTTGTAAATGCCGACAAAAAGGATAGTCAGGATATTTGCTTTGTGCCCGACGGAAAGTACGCTGATTTTATAACATGGTACACGGGAAAGAGCTTCCCTGACGGTGATTTTGTTGATTTGAACGGCAACGTGCTTGGCACTCACAAAGGCATCATCCGTTACACAATCGGTCAGCGAAAAGGACTAAACCTTGCTTTGCCACAGCCGATGTATGTCTGCAAAAAGGACGTTGACAAAAACGTCGTTACCTTGTGTCTTAATGACGAGCTTTTCTCGACGGAACTTGAGGCTGATGATGTTAATTTAATTTCTATAAAAGAATTAACACAACCTATAAAAGTTAAAGCCAAAATACGCTACAAGCACAACGAAGCTGACGCTACACTGTATCCGTTAGATGATGGTAAAATCAAGCTCGTGTTTGATGAACCACAGCGCGCGATAACAAGCGGTCAGGCGGTTGTTATGTACGACGGCAACACGGTTGTCGCAGGAGGCACGATAATATAAGAAAAAGCGGTAGATTGTTCTACCGCTTTTTTGCTTATCCTTGAATCATCTCAAGCATATTTGAAATCTCACTTTGTTTGCACAAGCCTTCTGAAAATGCTGTGGCACTTCCGCACGCTGTCGCAAGTTTGAGCGCAAATTTGTAGTCCTTTGACCTTAAATATCCTGCAACAAATCCAGCCACCATCGAATCGCCAGCACCGACGGTGTTTATCGGCTCGCCTTTTGGTGCACTTTGTAGTATCACCTGCTTGTCTTTTGAAAACAGCACCGAGCCTTTTTCACCCATGGAAACAAGCACGTTCTGAGCACCCAGACTCTTGAGCTTTATCGCGTATTTTTCGATATCGTGCAGGGTTGTGATTTTTGTGTTGAACGTATCGCACAGCTCAGCAACATTCGGCTTTACAAGAAACGGAGAGTACTCAAGTGTGTTGAGCAGCTTTTTGCCCGTTGTGTCAACGATTGTTATCGCACCTGTTTTGCTGATTTTTGCTAAAATCTTAGCGTAAATCCCTTCGTCAGCGTTTTTTGGTGCACTTCCTGACAGTATCACAACATCGTCGCTTGTTACGTTTTCGAGCTTTTTAATCAGCAGATGCATATCATAGTCGCATATTTCAGGACCGTTTGTGTTGATATCTGTTTCTTCGTCGCTCCTGATTTTTACATTGATTCGTGTGTAGCCTTTTTCAAGATGCACAAAATCAGATTCGATGCCCTTTTCTTTTAGCGATTCTTCGATTTCTTTTCCTGTGAATCCTGCCAGAAAACCCGTCGCGATACTTTTTGTATCAAGCTCTTTGAGTACAGTTGACACGTTGATTCCTTTACCGCCACAGTACAGCGTTTCGCTGTCGCTTCGGTTGATAGTGCCGAGTATCGGGTTGTCCATATTTATCACAAAATCGATTGCAGGGTTCAGCGTTACCGTGTATATCATACAGCACCTCTTGTGTGAGTAGTTTGTATATTAATCTTGACTCGTTTTTTAGTTTGTTATACAATTTTAGTATAAAAATTTGCGAGGTGTGTTATGAGCAAAATCCTTGTTTGCGGACTTGTTAATGTTGAAACAACAGTAAAGGTTGGTGCGTTTCCGCTTGAATATTGTCCGATAGATTATAACTTTTTTGGAATCAATTCCTACCCCGCGGGAGTCGGGCTGAATCTCAGCCT
>JAZSHE010000161.1:0-9202 GCA_045533085.1 Ruminococcus sp. | reverse complement strand
CAGTTCAGAGGTCAGTTTGAAAGCCGTATCAAAGGCTTGACTCAGGAAGTAAAAGAAGCAGGAAACATCATCCTCTTCATTGACGAGGTACACAACCTTGTCGGCACTGGTGATGCTGATGGCACAATGAATGCAGCTAATATTTTAAAGCCTGCATTATCACGCGGTGAGATTCAGGTTATCGGTGCAACTACTTTCAACGAGTATCGCAAATACATCGAAAAAGACAGCGCCCTCGAGCGTCGTTTCCAGCCTGTAAAGGTTGGTGAACCTAGTGTGCTCGAATCTATCGAGATTTTATCGGGTGTGCGCGACTACTACGAGACGCACCACAAGGTAACAGTTTCTGACGATATCGTCAGAAAGGCTGTAGTTTTCTCTGAGCGTTACATCACAGACAGATTCCTGCCTGATAAGGCTATCGATCTCCTCGACGAATCGTGTGCCTGTGCGGCACTTCGAAACAAAGAACTCGAAGCGTTCGACAGATTAAACGACGAGAAGAAAACCCTGACTTTAACAAAAGAAAAGATTTCAACTGCTGATGAAATCGACTACGAGGCTCTTGCTACAGTTACAAGCGAGCTGGCTAAGGTTGATGAACAGCTATCTAAAATTGATGAATCATCGCTCACAGCAAGCGTTACAGAAGAAGACCTTGCAAAGGTTGTTGAGCTGTGGACAGGTGTTCCATCAACGAGAATCAGAGAAAACGAGTTGTTGAAACTCGCTGATTTTGACGTTAAACTAAAGGAAAAAATCATCGGTCAGGATGATGCCGTTGATGCACTTTCAAAGGCTATCAAGCGTTCCAGAGTTCAGATTTCTCCTCGCAGAAGACCAGCGTCTTTCATCTTTGTCGGTCCTACGGGTGTTGGTAAAACCGAGCTTGTAAAGGTGCTGTCAAAGGAGCTTTTCGACACTCCTGAAACACTCATCAGACTCGATATGTCTGAGTTTATGGAGAAACACTCTGTGTCAAAAATCATCGGTTCACCTCCGGGATATATCGGCTATGATGAGGCTGGTCAGGTGACAGAAAAAGTCAGACGCAGACCATATTCCGTACTGCTTTTTGACGAGATTGAGAAAGCTCATCCTGATGTTCTTAACATCCTGCTCCAGATTCTCGACGAAGGTAAACTCACCGACGCTCACGGCAGAGCAGTTGATTTTACGAACACAGTAATCGTTATGACATCAAATGCAGGCTCTGACAAGCGTGAAAATGCGCTGGGCTTTGCAAAGAGTGAGGAAGACGCTGAGCGCGAAAAGGTTATGAAAGCTCTGTATGAATTCCTGCGTCCTGAGTTTATCGCTCGTGTTGACGAGATTATAGTTTTCAAGTCTTTGTCACAGGATAATTTCATCCGGATTGCTCACCTGATGCTTTTTGAGTACATCGAAACTCTTGCAGAAAAAGGCATCGAGTTCAGATTTGATGACAAAGCGTGCGAGTATCTCGCTAAAAAGTCATGCTCTGGCAGAAGTGGTGCTCGTGATTTACGCAATCTTATCCGCAAAGAAGTTGAGGACAAAATAACAGAACAGCTTATTTTAGCTGGTGAGGGTACACTCAAGGCTATCGCAGTTTCTGCAAATGACTCTGGACTCACAGTTGAGTCGATTTAAATTATTTAAGCGGCATCTACAATGGTGCCGCTTTTCTATGTCGTTTTGTATATGAATTAGCTTTATGAAATGAGTTTTAATAAAATATAATTTTAGCAAACCTTGTATAAAAACGCCAGATGTATTATAATCAAGTGATAAAATTTAATAACGGGAGGAAATAAAATGAAGAAAATTACAGCTATTGTGTTAGCATTGATTATGGTTTTCTCATTTTCTGCGTGTACCAGCTACGAAAACACTGAGCTTAACACAGAATTAGAAGATATTCTTACATCTATTACAAGCGAAGTTCAAACGCTTACAGATGAAATTTCAAGCGTCTCGGATACGATAATTGAAAATATGGGCGATACTATCGAGGGTTATACAAAATATAAAGACAAGGTGTTTGTTTTGTATGACGAAATAGAGTTTGAGTCTGAATGCCTGTTTGAGAATATTCAAGGTTATAGTATCAAGTATTACGAAAACGTGGCAACTCTTTGTTCAGCAGATTATGAACGGTGGGACTTTGCTATGGAAGAGTTTTACAGAGTGTGGGACGATTCAATGGAGAGTTATCACGATGTCTGTTTTGAATCTGTGAACGCTTTGCATAGTAAATGCGAAGACTTGTTGAAGGCAGAATTTTACAATGATATGATTGATTCTGATACATACTTTAAAGAAAAAGCAGAAATAGACAAAGAGTACGAAGAAATACAGGAAATTATTTATGACTTGAACTTATCAGCGTGGGGTAAAGTAAACAGTGAATATAACATTGTCTGTAATGGGTTCTATGATGGTATTTTTAATGTAGATGCAATTCTCGAAAAAGAAAATGACGAAGCGAGTTTTGATGAAGAATAAAATAGGGGATGTCTCACAAAAGCAAGTGAGACATCCCCTTTGTTGTATATCAAATTACTTGTTGTCGGAGAACTGGCTGTTGTAAAGCTTAGCATACAAGCCATCTTTAGCCATAAGCTCTTCGTGGTTACCAACCTCAAGAATATCGCCGTCCTGCATATAGAGGATGTTTTCGGCGTCTTTGATGGTTGAAAGTCTGTGAGCGATGATGAACGATGTTTTACCCTTCATCATTTCGTTCATAGCCTCCTGAATCATAACCTCAGTACGGGTATCGACAGAAGATGTTGCCTCGTCTAAAATCATGATAGGTGGGTTGTTGAGCATAGCTCTTGCGATTGTAATGAGCTGTCGCTGACCCTGAGCGATGTTGCTTGCACCTTCCTGAAGAACAAAGTCATATCCACCAGGAAGTGTTCTGATGAACGCATCAGCTCTTGCTTTTTTAGCTGCCTCTTCAACCTCTTTATCAGTAGCGTCAAGCTTGCCGTAACGGATGTTTTCTCTGATTGTGCCGTTGTACAGCCATGTATCCTGAAGAACCATACCGAAGATTTCGCGTAAACGTGAACGCTCCATATCTCTGATATCAACGCCGTCAATCTTGATACCACCCTGTCTTACGTCATAGAAACGCATGATGAGGTTAACGAGTGTTGTTTTACCGGCACCTGTCGGACCAACGATAGCAGTCTTTTCGCCTGCGCCGATGGTGATATCAAGGTCTGTGATGAGTGTCTGGTGTGGGAGATAGCCGAATCTGATGTGGTCGAATTTAACCTCACCCTTGAGCTCCTCAGGGAACTGTGGGTTTTCAACATCAGCAACTTCTTCTTTTTCGTCCAGGAACTCAAAAATTCTTGTAGCCGCAGAACCTGTAGCCTGAATTGTGTTAGCAATCTGCATAACCTGAGTGAGTGGCTGAGAGAACTGTCTTAAATAAAGTGTGAACGACTGAATCATACCAACAGAAAGTCCGCCGACAATCGCAAGAATAGCGCCAACGATGCTGACGAGAGCGTAGCCGAGGTTAGTCATATTCTGCATGATAGGTGTGAGTGTACCTGCGAGGAACTGACCATCTTTTGATGACTGATACAGGTCTTCGTTTGTCTGCTCGAATTCATCGATGACAGATTCTTCTCTGCCGAATACTGTGACAACGTTGTGGCCTGAGTAGTACTCCTCAACGTAGCCGTTGAGTTTACCTGTGCCACCTTGCTGAGCATTGAACTTCTGCTGTGATTTCTTTGCGATTTTAGCAGCAGCGTAAAGAGCAAACGGAACAACCGCGAGACCAACGAGTGTAAGCACACCGCTGATGTTGAGCATAATAGAGAAGATGATAACAATAGTGAAAATAGCGTTTAATACCTGATAAATACTCTGCTGTAAAGAGTTTGAAACGGTATCAACGTCGTTAGTAACACGGCTTAAGATATCGCCGTATGAGTTTGTATCATAGTAGTTGAGAGGGAGTTTTGAGAGCTTGTGGTCAACTCTCTTTCTCAAATCGTAGATTGTGCTTTCAGCAACAGATACGATGAGAGATGTACCAATGTAGGAGAGAAGAGCGTTGAGTCCGTATGCACAGCCCATGAGTGCGAGGAACTTCAAAAACTCACCATTCTGTTCGCCACCTGTCAGAAGTTTAGCGAGTGCATCTGTTGATTTACCCATCAGAAGTGGTGCGAGTGCATAAGCAACAGTCGCGAGCAACACAACAATGATAGCAATAACAAGCTTTGCTTTGTATGGTTTCATACAAGCGAAAAGTCTTTTGTATGAGCTGTTTTTGTTGGAAGGCTTATTAGTTTTCATATTATTCACCCTCCTTACTCATCTGAGAATCAACAATTTCCTTGTAAACATCACATGTTTTTACAAGTTCTTCGTGAGTACCCATACCAACAACCTCACCTTTTTCAACAACGATGATTCTGTCGGCATCAATAATAGTAGAAATTCTCTGTGCAACGATTACAACAGTAGCGTCACCGGTTTCAGCAGAAAGAGCTTTACGCAAAGCTTTGTCTGTTTTGAAGTCAAGAGCAGAGAAAGAGTCATCAAATACGTAAATTTCAGGCTTGCGTACAATAGCACGAGCGATTGCAAGTCTCTGACGCTGGCCACCTGATACGTTTGTACCACCCTGAGAAATAGGGGAGTTGAAGCCCTCGTCTTTCTTCATCACAAAGTCGTATGACTGAGCAATTTTGACGGCTTCTTCAATTCTGTCTTCGTCAGCGTTTTTGTCACCGAACGCGATATTGGAATCAATAGTACCGGCAAACAACACGGCTTTCTGTGGAACAAAACCGATTTTGTTTCTGAGCACTTCTGTGTCGTAATCACGAACATCAACACCGTCAACGAGCACCTGACCCTCGGTTACGTCATAAAGACGTGGGATGAGGTTAACGATTGTTGATTTACCCATACCCGTACCGCCGATAATAGCAGTAGTTTCGCCAGGCTTTGCCTCGAACGAAAGATTTTTGATAGCTGGTACATCAGCACCAGGATATGTGAAGGATACGTTTTTGAATGTGAGGTAACCCTTCTTCTTTTTGTTATCCTTTGTCTTTTCTTTGTTTTTAATAACAGGTTCTGTCTCGAGTACTTCCTGAGCACGTGCAGCTGCTGTTGAAGCACGTGGAAGCTGAACGAAAACAATAGTGAGCATGATAACAGCCATCATAATCTGCATAATGTACTGGATGATAGCCATAATCTCGCCGATTGTGTAGTCGTAACCTTTGTTTACACTCTGGTTAGCAGCCATCAGCATTACCATAGCAGCAGTGAAAGAAAGAACAACAGTGAGTACCGGCATAACAGAGTTTGTTGTTCTCTGCAATTTCATATTTGTTTTTTTGTAGTCTTGGTTGATTGCTTCAAACTTCTTTGACTCAAAATCAACTGTGCCGAAAGCACGGATAACACGAACACCTGTCAATTTTTCACGCATTACAAGGTTGAGTCTGTCCATCTTGCCCTGAATCTTTTTAGAAAGCGGAATAGCAATCTTTGCGATCATGATAAGTACGATGCACATGATAGGGATAGAGATAACCAGTACACCTGAAAGCTGTGGTGAACTTGAAATCGCAAGAACAACACCACAAACACACATAATAGGTGCTTGGAACGCGATTCTCAGACACTGGTTTAGAAAAGTCTGAACCTGAGTGATGTCATTGTTAGTTCTTGTGATAAGAGAAGATGCAGTGAACTTGTCGATCTCTGTTTGAGAGAAGTACTGAACCTTTCTGAAAACCTTTGAACGCAGGTTTCTGCCCACACCCATTGAAACAGTAGCGGAAAGTCTGCTTGTAACAATACCACACCACAAACCAAATACAACCAAAGCGATCATAAATCCGCCTACACGAAATACCATCGCCAAATCTTTGTTAGGAATAGCGATATCAATCATTCTGATGAGCATCATCGGAAGTCCGAGTGTTGCCAGAGTTGTACCGATAACTGTGAGTATTATGAGCAGCAGTTCTTTTTTGTAAGAGCCAAGCTCCTTAAATACACTTTTCATAATAATTCCTCGTTATTTATTATTTTTCAAACACTGAGCAGATGAGCTTGATGCCATACATTGTAAGACCAAAGCCCATTACATAACCCAGAGTCATTGTTGCGTAGATGAGGTGTGTACCGGCATACATACCCATAAGGATTACGAGTACACCGAGTATAAGTGTTACCCACCAATGCTTTTTGCCGTCCTTTTTGAGCGCAAAAGAATTGACAGTAGTGTCAACACCGCTGAGTACAAGCCACAGTGCGAACATAACTACAATGATAAGGTCGAATGTTGCACGAAGCGATACATCGAACAAAGCGACTGTTGAGAGTACAGCAGCACAGATAGCAAGAATGAGAGCAACAGTGCTGTTGAACATTTGTTTTTTGTCTTCTTTGTTTCGGGTAAATTCAAAGATACCACAGAAACCGATTACACCAAGCAAGCATGTAACAATCCAGCCGATTGTCATAACAGCAGAGATGCCCGGCATAAAAAAGCAGTAAAATGCGGCAAACAAAGAGAAAATACCCATGATACAGTTAAATACTTTCATAAATAACACCCCTTGTGTAAAAATATACACAAAAATTATACAATATATAGGGATAGAAAGCAATAATTTTAAATAAATCTTACAATTTTTATCCAGAATACTTTGTTTTATAAAATATTACTTGACACATAATACTATGCGTGGTATAGTATGGTGCGTAAGGAGGTATTGTATGGATAAACAACTAAAACGAGGAATGCTCGACGTATGCGTACTCAAAGCTATTAAAAGCAAGGACTCATACGGATATATGATTATAAAGGATATAAAACCTTATGTCGAAATCAGCGAGTCGACGCTTTATCCGATTTTGAGACGACTGGAAGCATCTCAGCTCATTTCTGTATACAGCGTTGAACATAACGGCAGACTCAGAAAATATTATCACATAACCGAAAGTGGACTGCAGAGAATAGAAGACTTCAAAAATGAGTGGGAAGAAATTATGACAATATATGAATATGTAACCAAGGAGGAAGACGATGAATAAAAATCAATTTATTACAGAGCTCAGAAGCAAGCTTGTTGGGCTGAGTGAAGAAGATATCAAAAAATCTATTGCATATTACAACGAGATTATCGAAGATAGCATAGAAGACGGTATGAGTGAAGAAGAGGCTGTTGCTTCTTTGGGCAATATCGATGAAATTGTGACACAGATTGTGATGGATACACCAATCACAAAGCTGGTCAAAGAAAAGGTGAAAAACAGAAGAACACTTCAGGCATGGGAGATAATCCTTATTATACTCGGTTCACCAATTTGGCTGAGCTTGGGTGCTGCGGTTTTATCAGTTGTTTTATCATTGTACATAGTAATCTGGTCCGTTGTTTTTTCATTGTTTGTAACTGTGTTAGCACTTTTAGTTTCAGCGTTTGCGTTCTTGATTGCGGCTGTATGCCTCCTGTTTACAAAAGCTTTTGCGCAGTCAGTACTTTTTCTGGGTGCAGCTTTTATGCTTGCAGGCATCACAATTCTCTTGTACCTTGGTACATATTACACAGCAAAAGGTATAGCTGTATTAACTAAGAATATTTTCAAATCAATCAAAAAATCATTTGTAAATAAGGAGGAAAAGTAAAATGAGTAAGTCAGGCATTGTAGCTTTAATTATTGGTATTGCACTTACATTTGTTGGTGCAGCAGTTGTGTTTTTTGTGCTTCTTGGCATAAATTTTGATTTTTCGAAACTTAATTATAATTTAACAGACGGGTCATCTCAGTCTTATGTAGAAAAGACTTACGATATTACTGACAGCTTTGATTCTATCTATATCGAGGACTCAAGAGCTGACATCACTTTTGTGAAGTCAGACAGCGACAAAGCGTATGTAGAAAGCTTTGAAAACGAAGATGTAAAATATGATGTGAAAGTTACAGGTAAAAAACTTTCTATCAAAAGAAATCCAAAGAACGACTTAAATCTTCTGTTATCATTCGAAAGTGCGGACCCATATCTGACAGTATATCTTCCAAAGAACGCATACAACGAACTCACTATCAAAGCAGCAAGCAGCGATATCACACTCTCTAGTGAATTTGCATTTGCAAGCGTTGATATAGATGTTGCAAGCGGTGATGTGTTTGTTGAGTCTAAGGTAAGCGAGTCGGTTGTTATCGATGTGGCAAGCTCAGAAGTATCAGTGTCAAACTGCGAAGCAAAGAAAGTAAAAATCAACACTGCAAGTGGAGATATTACAGTTAATGGTCTGAAAAACAACAATGAAGTAGAAGTGAACACTGCAAGCGGCGAGATCGAGATGGATGATATCAGCACAAAGAAGTTCAACAGCTCAACAGCAAGCGGTGAACAGAGCTTAAAAAATGTTATAGCCGAGGATAAAATGGAGTTGCATACAGGTAGCGGTGAGATTATTATGTACGATTGCGACTCAAAAGATATACGCATTAACACAGCAAGCGGTGACGTTTATTGTGAGCTTCTTTCTGAAAAGCAGTTCGATACAGACACAGCAAGCGGTGATTTCAAAATTTCATCTGATGCATACGGCGAAAATGGTCAATGTACCATCAAAACAGCCAGCGGTGATGTAACAATCGAATTAAGTAAATAACATAAAACAAAGCAGGCACACCTTTTGGTGTGCCTGTAACTGTATATATGTTTTGTTATCATAAAAGCCACTGAATAAAAGCTCAGAGTATTCTCGTCTTTTGAACCAGTGAGCAGCATCATTTTGTAGCAGTTTTTTCGATAATCGGAGTGGGTGACTACGTTTTCAACGAAAGCGTAGATTCCCATCACTTCCGCTCAGAATAGAAAAAGGATATCCAGACGGATATCCTCATTTAAATGGAGCGGGTGATGGGAATCGAACCCACCTCCTCGGCTTGGAAGGCCGATGCACTAGCCGATGTGCTACACCCGCAAATATGCGAAGTTTTTAACTGCAAGTGTTATTCTAGCATAAACTTCGCGTTTTGTCAATCTTTACTGGAGATTATTATTATCGATTCTGTAAATTTCCTGATTGTCGATATCAATATCAGGAATCATAATCGGTGGAATACCGCAGTTTGCTGTGAGTGTAGTAACAAATGCTTTTACATATGGGAAAAGACTCTTGAATGATTCTGCGTGGATACGCTCTTTCTT
>JAZSHE010000111.1:0-8213 GCA_045533085.1 Ruminococcus sp. | reverse complement strand
GTTGGCTGTGACTCAGGCTCTGTTGGCTGTGTTGGTGGAACTTTGCCTTCGAGAGTTGATCTGCTTGACCAATCTTCGCTCTTAGACTCGAAGTTGTTAACGTAGAGTAAGCCGTTAGTGTCTTCCATTGTTCTGATCATTGTGTTGATATCGTAAGTACCAGAATCAGCTGTTACTACGAAGTCAACTGTGATAACTACGCCTTCCTTAGAGAAGTTAACACCCTTGAGGAGTGAGTAGTTGTAGAGGATTTCACCATCAACGCCTGTGAAGTTAGAGATAACGCTATCAGGCATCATTGGGAGCATTGTAGCTGTGTCCTCATCGCCGAACTCGTCAACGATTGGAGCTACATCAAGACCCTCTGTATCATAGAATGTTGTTGCGTCGAATGATCTTACCTTTGTAGGTACTGTCATGTAGTATGTGTAACGGTATGTCTCGCCCTTGATTACTGGGTAGATAACACCGTCAGCATTTACGAAGAGACCTTCTGATGGCTGTGTCTCAGGCTCTGTTGGCTGTGACTCAGGCTCTGTTGGCTGTGACTCAGGCTCTGTTGGCTGTGACTCAGGCTCTGTTGGAACCTCAGCATCAACCTCTGCCCAGCACTTTGTGCCGTCGAAGAAGATTGTTACTGTAGCGTTGTCAGCAGGAACTGTGAACTTAGCGTTTGTACCCTCACCGAAGATTTCGCCTTCTTCTGTGTATGAAACTTTCCAATCATGATCCTGTACAACCTTGTACTCGTACCATGTATCGTCGTAGAGATCTGTTTCACCAGTCTTAGCTACGTTCTCGTATGTGATTGACCATACGCCTGTTTCCTCGTTGAATGTGAGGTCGTTAGCTGTGTTTGTTGGATCCCAACATGTGCCGAGGCAACCAGCGTCAACGTGACCTGGAGCGATAGCACCAGCTACTGTGTATGTGTGCTCAACTGGCTCAGTTGGCTGTGACTCAGGCTCAGTTGGCTGTGACTCAGGCTCTGTTGGCTGTGACTCAGGCTCAGTTGGCTGTGTCTCAGGCTCAGTTGGCTGTGTCTCAGGCTCTGTTGGTACGAAGTTGCCATCGAGCTTCTCGATAACCTTCCAAGCGTCGCCTGTGAATGCACCGTCAGCAACAATGATCTGAAGATCCATGTTCTGAACGTTCTTAACAACTGTGTTGATCTCTGTTGAACCCTCAGCAACTACTTTGAATACAGCCTTGATAAGAACTGACTCGTCAGAGTTGAACTTGAGACCCTTAAGTGAAGAACAGTTGTATGTGATCTCGTCATCAAGCTTGTTGCTGATGAGACCCTTAGAATAGATGATTGGGAACATATCTTCCTGCTCATCGTCTTCGTTTAATAAGTCATAGTTCTGAACTTCAAGTATGCTGTCATCATAGTATGTTGAAGCTTCCATGTTGATGATGTAACCTGGCTTAGATGTGTTAGCTGTAAGCTCAGATGTGTTGATGATGTAGTAGTATGTGTATGTCTCACCAACTACTGTTGGGTAAGCAACACCGTCAACAACGATTGAGTTTGTAGCAGCAGGAGCATCTGTAGCAGGCTCTGTCTCTGTTGGCTGCTCAGCTGTCTGAACATCAACAAGCGCCTTTGTACCGTCGAATCCAACGATTACTGTAGAACCGTCTTCAACAACTGTAACAGAAGCGTTAGGAGCGCCGAAACCAGCGTCACCTGTGAGGTTAAACTCTGTGCCCCATGTTGTGCCCATTACAACTTTGAATTCGTAAGTACCAGCTAAAACGCCTTCGTATACCTTTTCATAGATACCCTTATCAGCGTTCCATGTCATCTGGTTGTTTGAATCAGCAGGGTTCCACTCTGTGCCACAAAGGCCGCCAGCACCAGCTACTGTCCAAACTTCGCCGTCTGCAAGAGCTGATGTAGCAACAGCGAACATGCTGAGTGCCATAACAACTGCAAGAATCAGACTAACGATTTTGTTTGTCTTAAGCATTTTAATTTCCTCCTTAATTTTAATGCTTTGATAAGCATCTTCATTATATGTCAAGCAATTACGCATTACTACCAACAATAATGTTACATTTTGCGACTTTGTATTACATTTTGTAACATTATTGTTAATTTTGTAATAAAATAACAGAGTTTTGTTACCTTTGTTATTTATTTGTAATATACTTGTTACATACCATAATCAATTATAACGATAACTCCTGAATTTGTCAAGCTCATCGCAATATCATGTTACAATTTTATTACAACATTTTCCGCTTATTATCTCGGTTTTGCACGCGATATATTACAGTTTGGTTACAAAAATAACTAAATTCCACAACTTCACTGCAAATTCTCACCGATACACCAACAATTCAAAAGCTATTTTTTAATTGTCGAGAACAATATTTTCACATGGTGTTTCAAGCAACTCAGGGTTAGCAAGGAGTTTCTTGAATTTTCGGAAAGCAAGAGCAAAGTAACTACCCGATGCAATTCGCTCGTCCATTACCATACCAATCGGCATACAGCGCTCAAATACAATCTCGCCTTTCTCTCTCACAGGAACCTCTCTGAGATTACCCATAGCAAGAACTATACTGGTAGTGCCGAAATCGTATGCATGGTGATAAATATGGTTTGTACGAATGCTGGCAAGATTAGTGACAACAGCGCTGACATGGAACGGACTGACATCAATAATCTTCTTCGGCAGCAATCCGAATTTATCAAGCACTTTAAACACACAAACACCAAAACGCAGAAGTCCCGGAATACTGAGTAGAATTTTAATAATCTTATCCGTGCCGTTTTCGTTATCTTCTTTTCGATTATCCTCTATATACTTATCTATAGTAGCCTGTACATCATCAAGAGAAAACTCACGTTCAAGGTAAAGCTTGCTCATAGTTCCGTGCGAATCGATCTTGCCACCCTTGAGCACAACCATACCGACCGCGATTTCGTTACGGGCATAGATAGTTTTATTCACTACAAATCTGTTGAGTGCAGGAAACTCAGCCATCGTCTGAAGATATGCCGCAATAATCAGCGATAAGTGACTGTATCGTTTACCCTCTTTTCGTTTCTCGTTAAGATACTTGCTCATAGGTTCAACCGGTATATCAAGGGTAATCATATTCATAGCGTCGCTACGCTTAGACATGATATGAGCTGCAACCTGATACATCGGATCAGCACCTTTGAGTCTTTTACCATCCGCTCTCATAATTCTCCTCCTATATCCCTCGTTTATATGAATTATACATCACACAAAAACTATTTTCAACATTTTGCATTTTTAGGGCAAAAGTTGTCAATAATTTATTTTTATGACAAAAAATGCCCCTGCTACAAAAGCAGAGGCATATATCAGTTGTTTTTTGAAAAAACGCAACCACAGTAATTTTGTCTATACAGATTGTATTCTTTCGACAATTCAATAGAGCGTTTGTATCCGTTTTTCTTCTTAAAATCAGTCGCAAGATAGCTCACACCGGTATCAACCGAGAGCCTCTCTCCTATACTATTTATATAGGATGCGTTTTTCAGCGGGCTTATGGTCAATGTTGTAGCAAAATAATCACAGTTGTACTTCTTTGCAAAATCCGCTGTTATTTTAAGTCGCATTTCAAAGCAGATGCCACATCGCGCACCACCTTCTTTTGCGTTCTCGTAGCCCGAAACAGCACCAAGATATCCGTCAGGGTCATACTCACACTCAACTACATTAACCTTTGAGTTAAGACCCATCTCTTTGATCAGCCTTTTCAGCTCACTATATCGATAGTTATACTCATCCACTTCAGTGATATTCGGATTACAAAAAAGCAGGTGTATTTCAAAATGTTCGCAAAGATATTCGAGCACATAACTCGCACAACACGCACAACAAGCGTGAAGCATCAATCGTGGTCGTTTTCCTTCGCTGGCATTTTTACTCATAAGACTTTCAAGCTCTTTACTGTAATTTCTGTTCATACTATATACCTTTAATAATACCAAGCAGTTCATCTGCATCTTTCGCAATATAGTCAGCACCCGCTTCAAGAAGTTCAGCTTTGCCGCGAAATCCCCACTCAACACCACAAACCTTTACACCTGCATTGTGAGCAGTCATAACATCAACATCACTATCACCAACATACAGCACCTGAGAATTATCCACATCAAGAATATTCATCATATTAAGCAACGCTTGTGGGCTAGGTTTGCGTTCAAAGCACTCACGCTTGCCCCATGCAATCTCAAAGCTATGATTTTCAAACAATCTATCGAGAATCTGTGGAACATAAGCGTGCGGTTTATTCGAATGAACCGCTGATTTAATATTCAGTTTCGAAAGCTCGCTGAGAAGTTCGGCTATGCCGACGTAAGCTTTGGTATTGTCACACAAATGAAGTGGATAATACTCATCAAAATGCGCCTTCACCTTTTTGCACAACTCATCATCGTCACCCTTATCGACGAGCACTTGTTTTATCAGATTGTTGATACCGTTACCAACAAATTTATTATAAGACTCGAGTGGGTGTGTCGGCAAACCTTCACTTTCAAGTGCGTAATTCACAGCAACACAAAGGTCGCTCAAAGTATCGCACAACGTGCCATCCAAATCAAATACAACCAACTTATACATTTTCATCCTCTTGTACAGAATCGTCAGGAGAGGTCTCCAAGACTACTTTATCTTCTTCATCAAGCGGCTCTCCGTTAACCATTTTAGTCAATCTCTCAAGTTCTTTCGCTTTGAGCTCACGACTGAGGTTCCCGATTCTGTCTGCCTCTATTTTTTCTTCTATATCTTTATCTATCTCATCGCGATACTGTTTATCGATGTTTTCTTTGCGACTTTTTAGTTCAGCAATACTGAATGTTGTGGTCTGCTGCGACACCGATGGCGCAACATCCTGTTTCAGAGCAACTTTGGTTCTCTGTTTCAGAATCATCATAACAATAACAGCTATCGTAGCACAAAGCAGCAACGCGCCCAGAACACAATAAACAACGATGCTTGTTACATCAGGAATGTTTCCGTTATACGACACTGTGCCCTGACCACCCTTTACATCAACTATAAATACGTCGGAATTCTCTGTTGCCTTTTGCCCAACTACACCATCACATCTTAGGTCAATGATGTTTTCATCACTTAACGAAGACACCGTGTATGTTATAGGTCTGTTCGCATTTGTTGAATTCAGCATATATGAAAAATCGATATAATCAGTGAGCTCAGTTTTATCACTCAACGCAAGTGCTCTGTCCTTAAACTCGTAAGCTACAAAGTTTCCGCTTCCAAAACACTTTACAAGCTGCGCAGTCAGTGATGACGCTGTACCTTCACAAAACACGCGACAAATCAGATTTTCATCATCCTCATCAGTTTCTACAGTCATACCCTTTGACATAAAGAAATCGCGGGCATAATGCATACCATCTATACCCTGAGTTTTTGAATACAAAAACTCTGTTGTTCTGACAAAATCATCTTTCGCCATAACCTGCATATTCATACGAATGCCGTTTATTGCATACTGAATACCATCAGGAATACGAATATTCATATCACCGCAAGCAGTATCCACACTGTAGATACCATCTTCCCACACACCAGTAGCATTCCATTTGCCGCCAGAATAAACACTGCCATCACCATGAGTAGTTTTTGTAGGCAAAGCGTATTTGTAACAAAGCTCAACCTCACCCTTGTTACCGATAAAACTGAGTGTGTTGAAATTTTCTTCAAAAACAAGACCTTCTGACAAAGGTGTGCTCGAATTATCTTTATCCCCGTAAAACACAACATCTTCATCAGTATCAAGTAACATAGCTGTGTACTCTGACATCTCTTCGATGCTTATACCTTTGTAAATAACCTTGTACTCCCAACTTTGACCAAGGCTTGTCCAATCACAATACTGCGCCGCAGGGCTAGTGTTGGTTGTGAAGTACTCTTTTATCGAACCAGCCAAATCCACGTAAGTTTTGTTAGGAACAGAAAAAGTTATGGTTCTGTCGTAGGTACCATCTTTGAGGTTAGTTGTTTCGACAGTAATCGAGTTAATGGGATGACCCTCAAGCGAGTTAATATCAACAGTAGAATCGGTGTTGAACACTTCTGAGTCAACACTGACTGTGTTCACTGTATATTTGTATTCAAGTTTCTTTGTTTCGTCTTTGCTTTGAGAGCATTTAGCCATCCAAGCGACAAGATCAGCAGTGCTGAAATCTTCCTTCATTCTGGTTCCTGTCGCCAGAACAGAGGTTGGTTGAGCCAGATACGATGTCACCTGTCTGCCAACAAGTGTGCTAATCTGTGATATATAGTCATCATGTGACGAAAAGACTATATCCATAACAAATTTATACCCATCCTGATCCACACCGACATATTCAAACGTGGATGAATCACTTTCTGCAAGCGGATTGTTCATAGCCAAAGTTTCTTTCAGCTCGTCAATATGAACCGAAAGTGGATATTTGACGGTAATGCTTCTGTGTCCTGAGTAGTTAGAATCAAGCTCCAATACAGATTCAACACAAGCGTTGTCAGTACCGCAGGCTGTCAGAAAAAGAGTTGACAACACCAGCAATATCGCAAGTAGCAGTGAAATTATTTTTTTCATAATATACCTCTCTGAATTATTTCGCAATTATAACCCCTTACCCTCGTCTATCAGCACAGCTCTGCAAGGAGCTGCTTCGAGCGTTGAAAGTTTTATCGGGAAAGCACAAAGTGTATACACTCCATCTTCAACACCGTTGAGATACAAATTCTCGAGAACAGCAACATTGGCTCTCGCAAGTTCCAGATGAGTGAGAGTCTCATCAAAATCAGCAGCGATACTCTCGCAATCCGTACCAATCAGAATCAGTCCGCTCTCCGCAATTACACGAGCAGCACTGCTTGTAAGATAAGCGTTACCATTAGAATGAATAATCAAACGTTTTCTGCAATACGGTAACAGTTCTTCCATATCCTGACCCGTTAACACTCCATTAATACTGACTACTGTACACTTTCCGTAAAAAGGCGAAAGTCTGAGTCGAGCAATATCGGCACCATCCTCATCAAAATGCAACGGCGCATCAATATGAGTTGCCTGATGTGTGGACATTGATAACTGTGTTACATTGCATATATCTCCGTTTTCAATACTGCTAAGCACAGTGACACTCGGTGCAGGATCACCACTATAAGGTTGTGTAGTCAATATATCCCTTGAAATATCATAAAACTTCATAATATTCCCCTCGTTTCCGCAATATATACTATTATAGCACAATTTCTGTAAAAAAAAAGAATAGATTGTTAACATTTCGGTATTTCAATAATACAAAGCACAATATATTGATTAATTCACCCGCACAACAAAAGGGACAGACTTTCGTCTGTCCCTAAGTTATTTTATGTCACAGCAAAAACTGTTTCACTTATTTAATCTCAGCGAGAGTAGCGTACCACTTGTTTGAGTTCAAATCAAAGTACTGACCTGCCTTGAATGTAAGGTCAGCTGTCTGAGTACCTGAACCATTGTTAAAGATAACATTACCGTGTGTCTCACTGAATGTGTATGAATATACGTCGTAGCCACTAGGTGACTTTTCGCCTGTCTTTGTCATTTTTGAGCCAGGCCATGCAGCACCATTTGGACTCCATACGTAAGCGTTGATTGTTGACCAGTTCTTTGAGTTTACACAATAAACTGTGAAACCTGTTGGCTGTGCTGATGGAATATCAGCGAGCTTGTCGTACCACTTTGCTGTAGCATAGTCATAGTACTTGCCAGCCTGGAATGTAAGGTCTGATGTCTGTGAAGAACCATCATTGAAAATGATGTTGCCATGGCTCTGAGCAAATGACATTGTATAAACGTCCGCACCATTAGGAGCTTTGTCAGCTGTCTTTGTCATCGCTGAACCTGGCCATGCAGTACCGCTAGGATTCCATACATAAGCATTTACCTTTGACCATTTACCTGAGTTTACAAAGTAAACTGAATAAGTAACCGGCTGAGTTGGGTCTGTCTCAGGCTGAGTTGGGTCTGTCTCAGGCTCAGTAGGATCTGTTTCAGGCTCAGTAGGATCTGTCTCAGGCTCTGTAGGATCGCTGTTAGGCTGTACTGTGAAGTATGTGTATGACCATGAGCTGTTGCCCTCTGGCATAAAGTATACTGTGCAGTTACCTACCTTATCAGAATCAGCACCGATCTTGTAGTTGTCTGCCTGATCCTTG
>JAZSHE010000227.1:0-1634 GCA_045533085.1 Ruminococcus sp. | reverse complement strand
AAAATTAAACTTGCATCTTCACTATTTCTACAAAATGTGTTATTATAGTATATATTATTACAATGGAGTAGTTTATGAGTATTTTAAATGTTGAACACTTATCACACGGTTTTGGTGACCGTGCAATATTTCAGGATGTATCTTTCAGACTTTTGAAGGGGGAGCACATCGGTCTTATCGGAGCAAATGGTGAGGGTAAGTCTACCTTTATGAACATCGTTACAGGCAAACTGATGCCTGACGAGGGAAAGGTTGAGTGGAGCAAAAATGTGCGCGTCGGTTATCTTGACCAGCACACAGTTCTAACTCAGGGCATGACTATCGAGGATGTGTTGAAATCCGCTTTTTCATATCTTTTCGAGCTTGAGCAGAGAATGAACGAGATATGTGACAAACTTGGCGAAGCTGATGAAGACACTATGACCGAAATGCTCGATGAGCTTGGCACAATTCAAGACACTCTCACACTTCATGATTTTTATGTTATTGATGCCAAGGTCGAGGAAGTTGCACGTGCACTCGGTCTGATTGACTTTGGTCTTGACCGCGATGTAACAGATTTGTCAGGCGGACAGCGTACAAAGGTGTTGCTTGCAAAGCTGCTTTTAGAAAAGCCTGATATCCTGCTCCTTGACGAGCCTACTAACTACCTGGATGAAGAGCACATCGTGTGGCTCAAGCGTTATCTGATTGACTACGAAAACGCATTCATCCTTATATCCCACGATATTCCGTTTTTAAACGAGGTTGTCAACCTGATTTATCACATGGAGAATCAGGAGCTCAACCGTTATGTCGGCGACTACAATCACTTCCAGGAAGTCTATGCGATGAAAAAATCTCAGCTTGAGGCTGCGTACAAGCGTCAGCAACAGGAGATTTCTGAGCTCAAGGATTTCGTTGCGCGTAACAAAGCTCGTGTTTCTACACGAAATATGGCTATGTCGCGCCAGAAACTGCTCGATAAAATGGATGTTATCGAGCTTGCTCAGGAAAAGCCAAAGCCTGAGTTTAACTTTAAAGTCGGCAGAACACCGAGCAAGTTTATTTTTGAAACAAAAGAGCTTGTCATCGGCTACGATGAGCCGCTTTCAAAGCCACTCGATTTAACCTTTGAGCGTGGTAAAAAAATTGCGCTTGTTGGTGCTAACGGTATTGGTAAGACAACTCTGCTCAAAAGTATTTTAGGACTCATTCCTCCGCTGAGCGGTAAGGTAGAGCAGGGTGATAATCTTCTCATCGGTTACTTTGAACAGGAGAGCTCACCTGATAACACAACAACCTGTATCGATGAGCTGTGGCAGGAGTTTCCGTCTTACAACCAGTTTGAGGTTCGTGCCGCGCTTGCAAAATGCGGTCTGACAACAAAGCATATTGAGAGTCAGGTGAGAGTTCTCTCTGGTGGTGAGCAGGCGAAAGTTCGTCTTTGCAAACTTATCAACAAGGAGACAAACATCCTGCTTCTCGACGAGCCTACTAACCATCTTGATGTGGATGCTAAAGACGAGCTCAAACGTGCTCTGAAAGAGTACAAAGGTTCAATTCTTCTCATCTGTCACGAACCTGAGTTTTATCACGACGTGGTTGATGAAGTGTGGGACTGCACAAAATGGACAACAAAGATTTTCTGATCT
>JAZSHE010000146.1:0-2107 GCA_045533085.1 Ruminococcus sp. | reverse complement strand
CTATATCAAATGTTCACATATACCATATTGAACTGTTCCCAAAAATATATTATAATACTGTTGTAAAAATTTTCCCACATCGAGGTATGTTATGAACATTCTGATTTTATCTGCATCAACAGGTGGCGGTCACAACCGAGCATCAAATGCGTTGAAAGCATATATCAATTCTCAGGACAAAAACACTAATGTCGAAATCATCGACACTCTCAAGTACTGTTCTTCCATTCTTGACAAGACAGTAACTCTCGGCTACAAAACCCTTGCCAAAAACGCTCCTGAGCTTTATGGAACTTTTTACAAAACATCGGACAAAGAGTCGCCTATTTCCGATCTGGTTAACTCAGTAATGACTCAGTACGCAAAAAAATTACTCACACTTGTACAAGAGCACAACCCTGACATTGTTGTGACATGCCATCCGTTTGCGTCGAGCATGATGTCACTTCTGAAGGCAGGATACAATGTAAAAACACCTGTCGTTTCAATCATCACTGACTATATGCCACACAGAGCATACATAGGCGACTATGTTGACGCTTATATCACAGCCAGTAAAGACACTGCCGATAATCTTGCTGAAAAATACAATGTTGACAAAAGACGCATCTTCCCTCTGGGGATGCCTATCTTCGATTGTTTTTACGAGTATGATGAAAGTCGCAAAGACGTAACGCTTGAACGACTCGGTTTTTCAAAAGATTTGCCTACTGTACTGATTATGGCAGGCAGTTTCGGTGTTAACGATATTCTCAAAATATACGAACGTCTTGTCGAACTTCCTATCGACTATCAGATTATTGTCATCACAGGTAAAAACCAGAAGCTTTATGATGCTTTTGACAAAATGCTCAGCAGCAACGAAAAAGAATTCGAAACCCACGACTACTCACAGCTTTTCTCAACACTTGGCGACGCAAATATTGCCAAGATGATTTACGAGCACAGCGAACAAATCCGAAAGGAGCTCAGTTCAAAGCTCACCAAAACATTCAAACGCTCAACAGACAAGACAAAGCCTACTCAGCTTTTCTACTTTGTTGACAATGTCGAGGACTACATGCACGTAAGTGACCTCATCATCACAAAGCCTGGTGGGCTGACAACCAGCGAAAGTCTTGCGTGTGCTCTGCCTATGGCGGTGTTCAAAGCATTCCCAGGCCAGGAAGCCCAGAACGCTGACTTCCTTGTTGAAAAACAGGCTGCCATCGTTTTGGAAAAAGGTGAAAAAGGCGCTAAACAAATTCAGCATCTTCTCGAAAATCCTGACATCTTAAAACAGATGAAAGAAAACTGCAGAACGTGTGCAAGACCGCACTCGACACAGCGCATATATTCGCTCATTACTGACATCGTAAAATCAAATAACAGCTTAATCTAGTTTTCAATAACTCTGATACAAATCGCCGTAATGTCGTCATCGTGACCGTCGTTACGGCGTTTTTTTGCCTCTTCTACGATTTCAAAGGACAACTGCTCACAGCTTTTGTCAGACACATCCTTCACCAAATTTTCAATCCATCTGTCATCGCCCGTCAACGCACCGTCTGATATCATAACAATCATATCGTCTTCACTCAGGGTGATTGACTCTTTGGCAAATTTCACCTCGTTTAAAATACCAAGCGGAAGGCTGGACATATCCTTTTTGTACAGCTTGCTGTTTTTTCTGACGTAGGTAACGCACGCACCAGCTTTTAAAAATTCTGCTTTTCCGCTGAACAGATTGAAGTCCAGTACATCAAGAGTAGACAGCGTTTCATCCTCACTTTTTATCATCAGCGACGAATTGACCACCTGCAAAGAACAATCATAAGAAAGTCCTGCTTTCAAAAGCTTTGTCATAATGCTGACAGCCATATTGGAATCCACCGCTGCCGCACCACCTGTACCCATACCATCAGACAACACCACAACCGTACTTCCCATACCGTTGTTGAAATAGTTCAGACAATCACCGCACAGCTCGCCACCATTGAACACATGCTGTGACGAGCCGATTTCTATATCATAAACGGGTCTTTGGCACAACGTCATCTTTGCTGTATCACCTTCGTAGCTTATCACAGGTGAATCAAATACTCTGCCTCAAGCGCGTGAAATTCCA
>JAZSHE010000209.1:0-4433 GCA_045533085.1 Ruminococcus sp. | reverse complement strand
CGTAGGAGTCTGGGCCGTGTCTCAGTCCCAATGTGGCCGTTCAACCTCTCAGTCCGGCTACCGATCGTCGCCTTGGTAGGCCGTTACCCCACCAACTAGCTAATCGGACGCGAGTCCATCTCTAAGCGATAAATCTTTGGTTAGTCTACCATGCGATAAACTAACATTATGCGGTATTAGCGATCTTTTCAGAACGTTATTCCCCACTTAGAGGCAGGTTACTCACGCGTTACTCACCCGTCCGCCACTAAGTGAAACAAGAAAATCCAGAAGCAAGCTTCCATCAAATCAGCGTTTCACTCCGTTCGACTTGCATGTGTTAAGCACGCCGCCAGCGTTCGTCCTGAGCCAGGATCAAACTCTCTAAAAATTGTATGTTAAGACCGAAGCCTTAATATCATTTTTAGAGCTTGTTCTGCTCAAAATTAAACACTTGCGTGTTGTCCGCAATCTCTCGATTGCTTACTGATGTTTTTAGTGTCATCTCACTTGTAATTCTTGAGTTATTTACTCAAAGTAATTACGGGTTCTCACTTACTATTTTCGTTGTTTAATTTTCAAGGTCCTAGTGCTACTTTCGAAGTGGTTACAACCGTGTAATCACTCATCAGCAGCGTGAGTCTTATTATACTCACTCATCGTCGTTTTGTCAAGTACTTTTTTCAAATTTTTTAAAAAATTTTGAAAGAGTTTTTTGAACAAAAACTTCGATAAAATTGTGTTGATGCAACCGAAAAACTGATCTCACTATCACGTGGAATTTTGTGTTCGGTTTTTAGCACCGAGATATTATTATATACAGATTTCTTGATTTGTCAATAGGTTTTTAAAAAAAGTATTATTTTTTTGCAACCCACTATAGACAACCATTATTTATGCTGATATTATAGTATTATACTTATTATCAGTAGGGGGTTTTTGAATGAATAACAAATACGTTATAACTATCGGCAGACAATTCGGTTCAGGTGGTAGAGCTATCGGTGAGAAGCTCGCTAAAAAGCTTTCTATTCCTTTCTATGATAAAGAGTTGATTTCCATCGCTGCCAAACAGAGTGGCATTAGCCCTGAAGTATTCAAAAGCATCGATGAAACTGCTGCAAACAGTTTGCTGTACTCTCTTTCTATGGGAATATACAATCTTGGAGGACCGCTGGCTATGGGCGACCTCCCTGTAAACGATAAACTATATATGCTCCAGCATCAGATCATCAAGGATCTTGCAGCAAAAGAACCTTGTGTTTTTGTCGGTAGATGTTCAGATTATGTGCTCAAGGAAAATCCGCACACTATTAACATTTTCATTTACGCTGATATGGAATACAGAAAAAAGCGTGCTATCACTGTTCACAATATCGAAGAACGCAGAGCAGAAACTATCATAAACAAAACTGACAAGACAAGAGCTAACTACTACAGCTTTTATACAGGTCAGAAATGGGGTGCAACACAGAACTATGATTTATGCATCGACAGTTCAAAGCTGAGCGATGACAAAATTGTCGATCTGATTTGTGCATACATCGAATTAAAAGGTTAATCAGTCAATACAAGGGTGCCAAGAAAGATTTTGGCACCCTTTATATTTTGCCCCTGAAACGAAACGAGGGCACTATCAAGCATCACCTACATATAGTATATATCTATCTGTCGCTCATTATTACTGCAAGAGGGTCAATCAGCTTGTCCCCTACTTTAATTTCCACATGAAGATGCGACGGGTCTTTTGACTCACACGGAATTTTCGATACTGTTCCTATAACCTCACCTTGTCTGACCTGGTCTTTCATTCTCACATTTGTTTTTGAATCCACTCCACAGTAATAAACAGTATATTCATCATTCGTTATTTCGATAATCACACCATAACGCTCATCAAACGATATTTTTTTCACGACGCCATCACACATAGCGTAAACCTTGTCACCTTCGTGAGCTTCGAAATCAGTTCCTGTGTGCGCACGAAAATCTTTCATCGTGCTATTGTACACAGCGGTTTCGCTGTACTCATACAACACACTTTCGCTGTCAACAGGATAGATAAGGCTTTCTGTCACCTTCAGCACAGCCGACAACGAATCCATATCTGACTGAGCATCAACATCATCCGTTTCAGGTAATGTTGATGATTCATACAGCGACATTGTTCTGTCGCGTGTTTCAGCTACCGTTTCTTCATCAGGTGTTGCAACATCGTGGGTTTCGGCTTCTGTTACACCAGTAACCTCCTGTGCCACCGGAGATGCCGTTTCGTTAAGAGTCGCCGAATATTCATCATCCGTAGCTTGCAGATACTCACTGACAGAAGTATATGTCGAATACACCGCCAGACCAATCGCAACCAAGCAAATCGATAACGCGATATAAAAGCCGACACGCTCAGTTGGCTTTTTAGTAGAATTATGTTTATATTTTTTCATAGAAAACGCCTCCGTCAGTATTATTGACAAAGGTACTGTTTTTATACAATCAATAGTCTTATTTCAGTTTTGGTAACACAACTTCTTTTAACATTAATTTTATTTGATATAATGTAACCAAAATAAAATTTTCGGTAGTTTATTAGTAGAGGAGGATAATACTATGACTGACGAAAATATAATCAAGCTATATTTTGACAGAAACGAGAAAGCTATACTTGTTACAAAAAACAAGTATGACAGATACCTGTACACAATCGCGTACAATATTCTACATATAAAAGAAGACAGCGAAGAAAGTGTTAACGAAACCTACCTTGGTGCGTGGAACACAATCCCTCCAAAAAAGCCTGCGATCCTGAAAACTTACCTTTCAAAACTGACGCGTAACATCTCGCTCAAGCGCTTTCGCAAGATCACAGCTTTAAAACGCGGAGGATCTCAAATCGATTTTGCACTTGATGAGCTGGAAGCGATTTTGACATCAAGTGAATCGCTAGAGGAAAAAATCGAGCGTGAGGAACTGCTCGAGATTATAAAGCAATTTGTATCAGAGCTCAAAACAGAACAAAGACAGATTTTTCTTATGAGATACTTCTACCTTTACCCTATCAAAGACATAGCACGAAAACTCGGTCACAGCGAAAGCAAAGTCAAGGTGACATTGAAACGCACAAGAGACAAGCTGTGTGAAAAATTAAAAGAGGAGGGATTGATATGACCAATGCCGATATGCTGATAGATATTCTGGGTGATATCGATGAACAGCACCTTGAAGACATCGACAAGCGTATATCTTTTGTAAAGAAACGACGTGTTGCTTCTTTTATGAGTATAGCAGCAATGTTTGTTATTATATGCACTTCGATTATTCCGCTACTCAGATTAACTCCCCATTATTCAAATTCGAAATTAACATCTCCAGATAACAACAACTACGGCTACAACGATACTGAACAGAATCACACACAAGGCGACACCCCACCCCCTGAATCCGACTCTTTTGGTGGTATAGTAGGCGGATGCGCAAACTACAGCGCAACAGGATACACAAGTTGTGGTTATTTTTACTACGAAATTCCTGATGATGGTATATATAGATACAGCGCATCAAAAGGATACTCAGAAAAGCTGGTGAACATTAAACTTTCCGACACATGGTATGACTACGTAGTAAACGATGTCGGTTTATTCTACACACCTGATGAAAAGACAATTTACAAAATTGAACACAACCGCGATAAATCCGAAATCTTCTATTCAAACGATAGTGTACAACGGTTGATACCATATCCACACACAGCAAACGAAATCAAGGTATCAATCAGATACGATACATACTCAACAAAAGATGTTGTAATAGACGCTATTACAACAGAAGAAAAATCGGTAATAAGTGATTTCGATCTGCATTTTGACAAAGAGTTGTATGACGAACTGTTTGAACAGCACCTGAAAGACCCGTCTTCATATACCCTGGACGAAATCGACGAGCTGACATACTCAGAAAACATCTATATGGCAGATGAAATCACACACCATCTAGGCAGCAGAACACTTGTATTGAAGTTCGACGAAGCAAACGGTGGATTCATTCTGACAGAAAACGGCGAACGCATCGAGGAATACTATAACATTTCAGGTGAATCACCAGTAAAAGCAACCAAAGACTATATGGTATTTTCCATGGGCAAAGGCGGTACAATGACGTCGACTATATATCACTACTACATCGCAAGAGCTAACGGACACGATACAAGAGTTATTTCCACAAGTGCACACTACCCTCATGGTGATTCGCAGTATTTCTATTATATAAACGACGATGGAAACATCACCTGCCTTAATGTAGAAACAAACCAGAAAATTGTTTTACAAAACGACAAAAGTTATGCTTACCACGATTTGTACTCTGACGGCAAATATATATATCTGATAAAATACAGCGGTGAAACATCTGCAAAAAAACTAAGCACTCTGCCTGTATGTTATGAGATAGTTAAAGATACAAAC
>JAZSHE010000097.1:0-4403 GCA_045533085.1 Ruminococcus sp. | reverse complement strand
AGTTATATGTATTAACTTAAATTATTTTGTTGAGAACTGAACGTTGATTGATCTAACGAGCTGCTTGAGGTTCTCTACGTTAGATGTCTTACAATCCTCATCCTCACCATCGAGCCATACGATCATTGTAACGTAGTTGTTTGTGTCATAACCAACTGATTTTGACATTACAGCAGAAGTACCCTGAGTGTAAGCTTTTGTGTAATCAGCAGTAGAAACACCTGTAGCTGTGAGGTACTTGTTAGCAATACCATCTGGTGACCATGTACCAATAACAGTGTTTGTATCGTCAACAAGAGTTACACGGAGAGCGTTGTAAAGCTTTGTAGCCTTATCCTTGTCAGCCAACTCTGATGGATAAATAGTAACCTTTGCTGATGTAACAGTTACAGGATCGCCGCCTTCAATAGAAGATCTGAGATAAAGAATCTCTGAGAACTCAGGTGAGCTAGAAGAAATGATAGCGTCATCAGCTTTTGCATAGCTTGTTTCGAGAGCAGCCTGTGTTGTGTAGAACTTAGCACCAGTCTCCTCACAATTGAGAGAAAGTGGTAAACCTAAAGTCTTACCATTTGGGTCTGTTGTGCCAATAGCTGTAGCGTTGATTACTGTATTAACGTCATAGTCTTTGCCTTTAGCTTTCTCTGACTGAGAAAGGATCTGGAGACCAGCAGATGCTGTAGCCTGAAGTGAAAGACCGTCAGCGTTTACAGTTGGGTTCTGTGTGAACCATGCGAATGTTGCAGAACCAAGAGCTACGAGAGCTACGAGGAGCATAGCAACTGAAGACAATAAAGCCTTCTTTCTAAATGTTGTGTTTTTCATGAGAAATTCCTCCTTAAAATTTGTCCCCCAAAAACACGTAGGGGATTGATTAATAAATAATATATCGACCGCTCAAGTACGCCTCAAACGGTAAATACCATAAACAAGGGAAAGCGTTTACTCTCTCCATTCGTCACCTGTTGGCGACATTACTTTGCGCAAGGAAGCATGCTTAAATCTCTTCGCCCTCAACATTAAAGAGCCACTGCATCTTGACGTAACCGCCCATAATGTCGTTGAGACACTCTGGGTCGTTACCCTCAATCCATGTAACGATTGTGAACTTAATTGTTTCGTCAGGTTTGATATCCTTTGTAACATCGTTGAGAATCAAGTAATCATTTAAATTGAGGTCATCGTTACCTTCAATGAACTCGAAGTTAACAACTTCTTCAAGCTGAGAACCATCACGGTTCTTCTGAGCATAAACTGTAGGCTCACCGTTTTTATAAATCATAATACGGAGCGCCTCGTCAGCGTTTTTAGCAATACCGGTGAATTTGAGAGTGCTCTCTAAATCAAGAGTCTCTTTACCGTTATTTGTGAGGTAGAATGTGTAAGCAAGGTAATTCTCGCCGTTGTGCTCGCCATCAGCCTCTGTATCAAGGTTCTTAGGGAGCCAATCGTATGTAATGTTAGTAACCTCTGTTACATTCTGTGCAGAAAGCTGAAGTACAGGGTCTTTAGCTGAACCATCCTCGTTAAGTGCTTCGCTAACGATGATACCCTGACGTGCCGCGCCATTTTCGACCGAAATTACGAGGTCACCGATTGTTGTAAACAGCCAAGCAATAATCCACAGAATAATAAGGATGAACACAGCAATTACAAGAGCAACACCTGCTCTGCGTTTCCAACGCACAATACGGGAAAGATCTTTGCTGTCACGTCTTGCCATAAATCTGTCGAAGATTGTCATATTGCGGGCTTTCTCAACCGCTATGTCACCTTTATCTTCGAGCTTTTTTAACTGTTCAGGAGTGAAAGGCTCATCGTTATTAAGTTTTTTCTTAAATAATGGCATCTAAGCCACCTCCTAAAACTGCTGTATATAATATGTATAGAAATTAGTATTAAGCGAATGGTGCGTTGTTCTCATCTGTACCTGAGAAGAGAAGTCTGATTGTAACATTTGAACGCTGAACGTCATCGTCACACTGTGGGTCGTTACCCTCAGCCCATACACGAATTGTAACCTTCTTAGGCTGGAGCTCGTCAAGATGGAAAAGACGAGTGTCGTTTGTGTAATTCATTGGGACTGACAAATCGAATGTTGTCTGACCGTTAACAGCACCGCCTGATTTGTTAGGCTCGTAGATAGCAGCCGGAGAAACATTCTCTTCTTCGAAACCAACACGAACTGACTGAACAATCTCAGCTTTGAGTCCAGTCTCAGTTGTTGTAACCTCTGTTCCCTCAAAGTCGTTTGCATCATCAGAAGAAAGATGCACCCACATATCCTTTGAAGCGATAAAGTAACAATCAAACTCGAGATATGAATTCTTACCAGGTTCACGTGGCGAGCCCTGCTGATTTTCAAAATTGATACCGTTACGTGTTGTAACAGGATCAAGAAGCTGGTCAGTAAGAGTATAGCTGCCATGTGTTGCCAGATAAGAGTTGATCATCTCATTAGTGATGGTCTTCTTGTAAAGCTCGATATCTGAACCATGGTTCTCCATATCAACTCGAAGCTCAACACCAGTTGTGATATCCATCTGGATATTCTCAACACTTGCGAAGCTATTGAGTGTAAACCATGCAAGAGTTGATGTAATCAGTACCAAAAGAGCAATAACACCAAGCATAAAAGTTGTTTTGCGCTTGATTCTGGCCTGTGCTTTGTTAAGTTTTTCAATTTCCAACAGAAGCTGCTGTTGATTTTTGTCCATAACAATCACCATTATATATAAATAAGTATAAATACAAACCCAATATGTAGTAATGTATAGAGAAAATGTGGCAATTTACACACAATCACACACGATACTACTATAACTGTAGCTATTATATATCACAATTTGGTAAAAAGCAATAATAATTATTTACACAACTGTTAACGAGATAATTCATTTTTGTAATTAAAACAGCTTTTAATGCTCCTAAGAGAATTATAGAGCAGTAAAATTGTAAATTAATTGTGAATACTGCACAAAACAGTATCAAGATTTTTGGCACACCTAAAAGATAATATTAGCAGTTTTATTTTATTTTTCTAAATTCGCATTATAAATCTTGATTTATAAACCTAAATGAAATAAAATTAAGTATATTAATGACAGAAGCATAAAACCCAGCAAGAGGAATCGACTATGAAATACACATCGCTATCGCAATATCTAAAAAACAAATACGGCGAAAAATACTTCAAGCTGTCACTCAGCTGTGCTACCACCTGCCCTAACCGAGATGGTGTTTGTGGTGATCGTGGGTGCATATTCTGTTCATCAAAAGGTTCAGGAGATTTTGCCCAGAACGCATTGTTGCCAGTTAGTGAGCAGATTGAGAAAGCAAAGATGCTTATCAAAAACAAAAGCGATAACGACAAATACATCGCCTACTTTCAGGCTTTCACTTCTACGTATAGCGATTATGATTATCTGAATAATGTATTTACAGAAACGATAAATCGTGACGACGTAGCAATACTGTCTATTGCTACACGACCTGACTGCCTTAGCGATGATATTTTGCTGTTACTTTGCGAACTGAATAAAATCAAGCCTGTGTGGGTTGAGCTTGGATTGCAGAGTATTCATCACAAAACTGCTGAATATATCAGACGTGGATATGACACAGATGTTTACTTTGAAGCTATAAACAAACTCAAAGCTATCGGTGTGCATATCATAACTCATATTATCATCGGTCTTCCCTATGAAACAAAAGAAATGATAGTTGAAACAGCAAAAGCTGTGGGAGCGGTTACCGATGGTGTTAAATTGCAGTTGTTACACATATTAAAAGGAACAGACCTTGCAAGTGAATATCAAAAAGGAGTTTTCCAAACACTTAGCATTGAGGAATATGCGGACATACTGTGCGAGTGTCTGAATGTTATGCCAGAAAACGTTGTAGTTCACAGGCTGACAGGAGATGGTGAAAAAAACACGCTGATTGCTCCGCTGTGGACAAGAGATAAAAAGCGTGTGCTCAACTACATCAATCACAGAATAGCTAAGTATGAAAGAAACGAGCAAAGTAAATAAATAGTCATCAAATCTGCACATAACGAAAAAAGAGGTATCCAAAACGGATACCTCTTTTGGTTTGGCGTAGAGTGAGGGATTTGAACCCTCGGTACCTGAAAGGTACACAGCATTTCCAGTGCTGCTCCTTCGGCCGCTCGGACAACTCTACATACTGGCGCTTTTTGGCGCCCTTGTATTATAGCTAACTTTAATAAAAAAATCAAGTCCTATTTTCGCAAAATTAAAATCACAGTTATATATCTGCAAATAACAATAAATACACTAAACTCAACAATTATTATTGCTAGAACATTTTTCGGCATCAATCGCGAGAACAAGCATCAACACATAAAGTGCGTCCTGCGGGTTATGAAGTCGGAGGCCAAG
>JAZSHE010000248.1:0-35196 GCA_045533085.1 Ruminococcus sp. | reverse complement strand
ATATATCATTATAGCATCAAGTATTACTCACAACAAGTACCAAATGAAAATTTTTGAATTTATTTTATTTGTGCTGTAGTAATCTTTTTTCACAGAGCTTATACAACAAAACAGCCACTGATGTTTTATCAGAAGCTGTTTTATGAAAATAGATTATTCTTCTTTAAATCGGGTGAAAAAGAAATTACCTGTGTGAAAAATTTCACCCCTTGAATTATAAAAATAACTTTTATAAACTCCGTTCTTTGTTAACACACCGATATGAATAGGATAGTATCTGTACTCACAATATGTGTCGTTAATAAATTTATACTCTGTAAGATGCTCATCCGAAAACAAATCAGGGTCTCCCAAAAAACGTCCTTCATCCTCGCTGTAGATTTTGCAGTACACTTTTCTGTCTTCTGCTAAATCCTCCAACATAAAAATATTGTGAAAATGATAGCTATAAAGCCATTCTTCATAATCTGTTGCAGGCTGTGTTTCCACATAATTTGGTGGCGGTACAGGTTTATAATTGTTACTTGATGATGAAGATGAACCGTTTGGTTTTGATGTTGATCCCGAATTTGAACTGCCTGATGGATTACTGTTTTGGGACTCTGAAACTTCTGGGGGTTCTTCAAAGATAGTTTCCTCGATGTATTCGTTACATGTTTCTTCGGTTATTTCTTCTGTCTGAACTTGCGTTGGATGTGAAGTTTCAACAGTGCTTTGAATTGATGATGAAATTTTTGTTTCATTCTTTTGTACAATCGCGGATTCTTTGTTTGTATCAACAGATAAAACAGTGGAATTATCTCGTGTTAACATAAATACCACTACGCTGAGTACTACAACAAGAACTACACTCGCAAAAGAAACGACATAACGATTGTAAGGTATATTTCTGTTTTTTGTGCTCTCGAGTTTTGTTGCTGTCAATATTGTTTTTTCTGCCCATTCGTCAGGAATGTCAAGATTTTGCATTTTTTCAAAGTGAAACTCGCTCATCATTCATCACCTCCGTATATTGTTTTTAGCTTTTCTCTGCCACGGCTGAGTAAAGTTTTGATTGTGTTAGGGGATTTTCCTAAAATCTGAGCTATTTCGTTGACCTTATATTCTTCGCAGTAGTACAGATACAGTACATCACGGTACTTTACATCGAGTTTCATCAACGCCCATGACATATCGCATTTTTCCTGCTCAAATTCAACAAAATCGCCATTAACTTTATCAAGGGAGATAAAATGGTGGTTTTTCAACATATATCTTTTGCACTCGTTGATTGCAACACGAATCAGCCACGCTTTGAGATGCTCTTTCGATTCAAAATCGGGGGATTTTTTATGTAATCTTAAAAAGGTGTTCTGAAAACAGTCTTCAGCATCGTAAGAATTGTTAAGTCGCATTACACACACCGATCCAACAGTAGTTTTGAATTCACGTACAACCTGTTCAAAACTCAGTCCGGCAAAATATACTTCTCCCATTTTTCTCCCCCCTTACATATAATACCCTGTGAAAGTGCATTTTGGTTTCATTGAAAATATATTTTAACAGATTTTGTAAAAATATAAAAGCCTCCCTTTAAAAGGAAGGCTTTATGTATTGATGAATCAGAAATTGTAAGTATGATTACTTAATCTTTCTATATGGTGTAATTTTCTGCTTGAAGAGTTTCTCGAAATATGGCAGAATGCCAAGTCTGTCAGGAGTAAGCTCAGGAAGCTGCCAGAAATAGTAGTCAGGATAGTCGTTAGCCTCGATAATACCAGGGCCATCCTCGCCAATGTAGCAGTCCCAACCAACAAATTTTACATCCGGTGTATCAAGAGCAGCCTTGAAACAAAGTTCAACAGCCTCTTTGAACATTGGAATTTCAAAATCTTCGAAAACTACGCCTGTGCGTGGGTGCTCGGTGTAGAGCTGACGGTGCTCAGTACGACCTGTTTTAATCAGCTTGCCTGTTTCTTTGTCAACAGGGATATTGATGCCGTCAAAGCCAAGGTTATCAACAAAGTGACCACCGTTACCTGCTTTACAAGCAGCGTAAACAAGGTGTGGTTTTCCATCAACAACGATTGTCTGCATTCTGACGCAGTTAACTGACTCTGGGTGGAGTGACGCCATTTTTGGATGCTGTTTTGCAACCTCTTCAACAACGCCGAAATTCTTCTCCTTACAATACTCGTAGATAGCTTTGATGCTGTCAAAATCAGCGATTTTGAGCTTTTCGATACCACGGCCTGAATCAAGTCCATCAGGTTTGCAGAACAAGTATTCTTTGTCGCTACAGAACTTCTCAAACTCTTCGAAAGTTCCTCTTTCCATATCAAACCAACCACGACCTAAGTACTTTGAGTACTTACGGTTGAATCGGCTCTTGTAGTGAAGCTCGTCTGACACGCTCTGGTCGTTACATTTCATAATGATTTTCTTGTTCAGAACTCGTGTTACATAAGTCTTACGCTTTTTTGCATCGATGTTATAGAACTGAAAAATATCATAATCGTTGTAGCCTGCGCCGTAGCGAAGAGCACAGTTGATAATGTCAAAGAAAGTTTTAATTTTGCTCTGACCTGACTTTTCTTTTACAGTTGTGAGTACCTTGTCGATTTTTGAAAATCTGACACCTGAGAGTACTCTAAGGATATAAATTTCTCCCATTTTTTTAACTCCTTTGCAAATATGTATCTATTAAAAACTCTTACAGAGTGTAAAACTACTCGTTTTTATATGTTCCGTCGTAGTCGCTGTAATCAGTCAGCTCCCACTCTTTTTCAATTTCATCCTTGCACGGTGATGTCATAAACAGCAAAGCTGAACCTTTTTCACCCTCAGCTTTACTGATATTCATCATATAAACACCGTTGTGGTAGAAGAACTTTTCGTTGAACTTTGCAGAATCAAAGAAAATACAATATAAAAACTCGATATCGTTCACAGTATATCCACCAGCTACCATAGCAATAATCGCTGATGTCAGCATTACTGTATACTGATAGTCAGCATCGGCTTTGGCAAATTCTTCATACGAAGTGCCACAGCCCAGATTCATAATCTTCTGGGACTCGTTTTCAACCGCGGCTGTGATAGTCAATGTATCAGTAGAGTAGTAATACGAAGAATATTTTATACCATTATCGTCTGTGAGATTATCTGACATTAACTGCCAGTTATTGAAATCAAAGTATTCACAGAAATCATCTGTCGAAAGCTCTTCACAGGCAGCATTGAGCATCGAATTAAACTCACTGAGAGTGAAAGTATAGCGCGCTCCAAGATTGTTCTCACTTTCTTCGTATGTAAGAGTAACAGGAACAGGATATCTGACCGTTGTTATAGCTTCATCAAAGGAGCTGTCGGTCATAATACCTTTTTTGGTAGTCTCTTTGTTACAAGCACAAAGAGACAACACCAAAACCAATGTAAGCAAAATAGCGATAATTCTTTTCATAGGCATAAATTATTCTTCTGTTGTTTCTTCTGTAGTTTCTGTTTCAGCAGAGTTTTCTTCTGAATTTTTCTCAGAATCTTCTACGATTTCATCAGTTTCTTCATCTTCGTGAGGAACTGCTGCTACAGTAACAACCTCGTTATCATCCTTAATCTTCATAACAGTAACACCCTTTGAAGGACGTGCACAAAGACGGATTGTGTCTGCTTTGATACGGATAATGACACCATTAGCTGAAATAATGATAACATCATCGTCTTTTGAAACAACGCTGAGTGCGGCAACTTCGCCGTATTTTTCAACGTGGTAGTTAGTAAGACCCTTACCACCACGACTCTGTGTACGATAATCAGATGGAGATGAAAGTCTGCCGTAACCTGTTGATGATACTGTCAATACATAACCATCCTCATCGATTACGCTCATACCGATTACGTAGTCATTTTCCTTGAGTTTAAGCGCTTTTACACCGCGTGCCTGACGACCCATCGGACGGACATCGTTTTCGTTGAAACGGATAGCCATACCAAGTCGTGTAGCGATGATGATTTCATCGTTGCCGTTTGTCATCTTAACCCATGCGAGTTCATCACCCTCGTTAAGGTCAAGAGCAATAAGACCGCCTTTTCTGGCTGTGTTATACGCATTTAACTCAATACGCTTGATAATACCCTGCTTTGTAACCATAATGAGGTATTTGTCCTCATCAAATTCAGGGACACGAATCATCGAAGTAACTTTTTCATCAGTATCAATCGGAAGAAGATTTGCAATATTCATACCCTTTGACTGGCGTGAACTTTCCGGTACTTCATAACACTTGAGTCTGTAAACTCTGCCCTTATCAGTAAAGAACAGAATATAGTCGTGAGAATTAGAGATAAACATCTCTGTAACAGTGTCTTCTTCTTTTCTGGTCATACCTGATACACCGCGGCCACCACGACGCTGAAGCTTGTATGTATCCTCAGCAAGACGCTTGATATAACCAAACTTTGTCATTGTAACAACACAATTTTCTCTTGGAATAAGGTCCTCGATATCAACCTCGCCGCTGATAGCACAGATTTCTGTTCTTCGTGGGTCAGCGTACTTGTTGCGGACAGCGATAGCCTCTTCTTTGACAATTGTGAGTTTTCTTTCTTCGCTTGCGAGAATTTCGTTATATTCAGCAATTTTTGCAGCTAAAGCAGCAAGCTCGTCTTCAATCTTTGTGCGCTCCATATTTGTGAGCTGACCAAGACGCATTGAAACAATAGCCTGTGCCTGAACTTCATCCAGCGAGAAACGCTCCATAAGACCGATTTTAGCAGAAGCCTGATCCTTGGATTTTCGGATAATAGCGATAACTTCGTCGATATTATCGATAGCAATCTTCAAACCCTCTAAAATATGAGCACGCTCTTTAGCTTTTCTCAAGTCATAGATAGTACGACGAGTTATAACATCAACCTGATGGTCGATGTAATGCTGGAGCATTTCTTTGAGAGTTAAGATTTTTGGCTCGCCATTAACAATAGCGAGCATAATGCAACCGAAAGTTGACTGGAGCTGTGTGAGCATAAAGAGCTGATTGAGCACTACCTGAGGAGAAGCCTCACGCTTGATATCAATCTCAATATGCATACCGTTACGGTCAGAGTGGTCCTCAATATTTGAGATACCCTCGATACGCTTTTCTTTAACAAGATCAGCGATATTTTCGATAAGTCTTGCTTTATTTACAACGTAAGGAAGCTCTGTAACAATAATTTTGAATCTGCCGTTTTTGGCTTCAACAATTTCTGTCTTAGCTCTTACGATAATCTTGCCTCGACCTGTGGCATAAGCGGCACGGATGCCACTTCTGCCCATGATAATACCACCTGTAGGAAAGTCAGGACCAGGCATACACTCCATAATCTCAGCAACCGCAGCGTCAGGGTTATCGATGAGCATACACATAGCATCAACCGCCTCACCTAAGTTGTGAGGAGGGATGTTTGTAGCCATACCTACAGCGATACCTGAACTACCATTAACAAGCAGATTAGGGAATCTACTCGGAAGTACAGTTGGCTCTTTCAGACGGTCATCAAAGTTAGGCATAAAATCGACAGTTTCCTTGTCGATATCAGTAACCATTTCAAGAGAAATTTTTGAGAGCTTTGACTCTGTATAACGGTAAGCAGCAGGAGGGTCACCATCGACAGAACCGAAGTTACCGTGACCATCAACGAGCATATATCTCATTGAAAAATCCTGAGCAAGACGTACCATCGCATCGTAAACAGAAGAGTCACCGTGTGGGTGATATTTACCGAGCACGTTACCAACAGTGTCGGCACATTTACGATAAGGTTTGTTTGGTTCAAGACCATTTTCAAACATTGTGTAAAGAATACGGCGATGTACAGGCTTAAGACCATCTCGTACATCAGGCAGAGCACGTGATACGATAACGCTCATTGAGTAATCAAGGAATGATTTTCTCATTTCGCGGTTAATATCTACGTCAATGACCTTGCCCATATTCTTGGTTTCTGTATTTTCATTTGTATTAGTTAAGTTCTTTTCGTTATCCAAAATTAGCACCTTCTATCAGTTTTATAAAACACATTTTCTGATATTCGATTATATATCAAGATTCTGAACATACTTCGCATTTGTTTCGATGAATTCACGTCGAGGTTCAACCTTGTCACCCATAAGAATCGAGAATGTTTCGTCAGCAGCTTCTGCATCAGAAAGTTCAACTCTCAGCATTGTTCGGGTTTCTGGATTCATTGTAGTTTCCCAAAGCTGTTCTGAGTCCATCTCACCAAGACCCTTATATCGCTGGATATCAGTTTTTCCTTCGAGCGATGCAAGAATTTCATCACGTTCAATATCAGAGTAAGCATAGTGATGTTCTTTACCCTTTGTAATTCTGTAAAGTGGTGGCTGAGCGATATACACATGACCTGCTTCAATCAATGGTCTCATAAATCTGAAGAAGAATGTGAGAAGAAGTGTACGGATATGAGAACCGTCAACGTCGGCATCGGCCATGATAATAACTTTATCGTAGCGGAGCTTTTCAAGGTCAAATTCCTCTCCTATACCAGCACCGAGTGCAGTAATAACAGGAGTCAGCTTATCGTTGCCGTAAACTCGGTCAAGACGAGCTTTCTCAACATTGAGCATCTTACCCCACAGTGGAAGGATAGCCTGAAAACGTCTGTCACGGCCCTGTTTTGCAGAGCCACCCGCAGAGTCACCCTCTACGATGTAAATTTCAGTTTCAGAGCTGTCCTTTGACTGACAGTCAGCGAGCTTACCAGGAAGTGACGCTGAATCAAGCGGAGATTTACGTCGAGCTGATTCACGCGCTTTACGAGCAGCTTCTCGTGCTTTTGCTGCTGCAAGAGCTTTGTCAAGAATCGCAGAAGCGCTTGCAGGATTTTCCTCCAGAAATTCAGAGAACTTTTCACTTACCAATTTGCTGACAAGTGAACGCACCTCAGTATTGCCGAGCTTTGCCTTTGTCTGTCCCTCAAACTGAGCTTCTGTTATTTTCACGGAAATAATAGCAGTAAGACCTTCTTTGTAGTCTTCAAACTCAAGCTTTATATCCTTGTCTTTTTCTTTGATTTTATTAAATTTTGTAGCGTAAGTATTCATTACACGAGGGAGAGCTCGTCTGAAGCCTTCTTCGTGTGTACCACCATCAGTGGTATGAATATTATTAGCGAAAGAACGGATGTCGTTGTTATAACTGTCGTTGTACTGAAGAGCAATATCTACTTCACATGTATTTTCTGCATTTGAAGCGTGAAGGAAGATAATCTCATCATGTATAGGAGTGTAACCCTTCTTTTTGTGTATGTACTCAACGAACTCCTTAATACCACCCTTGTAGTAGAAAGTTTTGCTGATTATATTGTCAGCATCACGCTCGTCTTTAAGTTCGATATTTACACCTGCGTTAAGAAACGCCTGTTCTCTGAGACGTTTAGCAAGAATGTTGTAATCGTAAACATCAGTATCCTGAAAAATAAGCGGGTCAGCTTTAAAAAGTACTTCTGTGCCCTTAATATCTGACTGGCCGACAATTTCGAGGTCATTCATAATTTTTCCGCGCTCATAACGCTGATAGTAAATATTCTCACCGTTACAAACTCTTACTTCGAGCCATTCGGAAAGCGCGTTTACAACTGATGCACCTACACCGTGGAGACCACCGGATACTTTATATCCGCCACCGCCGAATTTACCGCCGGCGTGGAGTACTGTAAATACAACAGTAACAGCAGGAAGTCCCATTTTCTGGTTGATACCAACAGGGATACCACGACCATTATCCTTTACTCTGATTATATTACCCGGCAAAATTGAAACCTCAATTTTTGAACAATATCCTGCCAGTGCTTCGTCGATAGAGTTATCAACAATTTCATATACAAGATGATGAAGACCACGTTCACCGGTAGAACCAATATACATACCAGGACGTTTTCTTACAGCTTCAAGTCCTTCCAATACCTGAATTTCATCAGCACCATATTCATTTTCGACTTTGGTTATGTCAGTCTGTTCTAAATTCTTTTCTAAATTATCCAAAGTAGTTACCTCCAAATCTCTCTGTCATTCGCTTGTACAAAAAAATCAATCTATATAAAAAACAGATGTTATTTTCATCAGTTTATTTTTTATTTATCAAAGCTTTTTTAAATCATCAATCGGCATGGTTGCATCCATTTTTCCGTTACTTGAGATATTCTCAAATTTTGAAAAGCTTTTTGTATCACCGCTTGACTGCTGTTCCATAACTTTACGTTCTTCTTTGATAGCGTTGAAAACATCAGCGTTGATAACAGGTTTATCGTCATCTGTCAGCACAACATCATCAACAAATGTTGGAATAACACGTGATGTTTTTGCCATAGTAGGGTCAGGATCAGCAATCGGACTGTCAATCATTCCTGTATCATACAAAGCATCCATGTGTTTTTTGCGTGGTTTGAGCTCCACATAAAAAGGTGTCAGCATATAAAATCCAAAGAATGGTAAAGCCACTAAAAGCATAAACCAAAGATTTGTTTTGTCTGATGCTACAAAAAACAAAAGTAAAATAAGAAGTGATAAAGCTGTTGCTCCTATAAATGGTCCAATCAATGCTTTTTTTATGAGGATATTTGATTCCTTTTTACATTTGTTACAGAAATATTCACCACGATTACGCACAAGAAAAGCCTGCATAAAAGTGAGCTGTTTTCCGCAATACGGACATTTTGTAATTTTCATAAATTTGAGTCCTTTCGTGATAACAATCTTTTTTGTACAGTTTTTGATGACAGCTGACAGATATATATCTGCTGATTTTTACCATCACTGCACAGTATAAATGATTTTGGAAGTTCAGTAGTAACAGTAACTGCTTCCTTATTTTTTTCACATTTAGACAGATAATCACGCGTGTGCTTAGACACGGTGGATGTATCAAGGTCAAATATGCCGATAATCTGGTCGGTTAAAATAACCGTTTCGTTACCTAAATGTAAGTACATCAGCACACCTCACCATTGTTTATATAAAAAACTTTGCCATTTTTCAGCTGTTCTTTGTTTGACTCTTCGCAGCACGTTACAAACACCTGATAAGAATCAACTTTATTGAGAAGAAAATCCTGACGCTTAGGGTCAAGCTCAGACAAAACATCATCTAAAAGTATGACGGGCTTTTCACCGTTTTTCATATACAACATCTGAGCCTGAGCAAGTTTGAGTGATAAGACAGCAGAACGCTGTTGTCCCTGAGAACCAAAAGTTCTGCACGAAATACCATTAATTTTTATATCCATATCATCCCTGTGCGGTCCGATATTTGTATATCCTGTGTGATAATCATCCTTGCGTGATTTTTCATAAGCATTTCTTAGTTTTTCGGCGATTATTTCAACAGTATCTTCTTCAGTAACCTGAGCATTTGAAATATATTCAATATCAAGCTTTTCTTTACCGCTCGAAATATCATCGTGAAATTTCTGAGCGTAAATTTTCAGTTCTTTTATATATTCAAGTCTTTCTTTTAATATCAATGCACCTGTCAGAGAAAGAGAATCATCCCATATAGGGAGAGTATCTTTCAGTTCCTGATGCTTATATATATCTTTTAATAATGCGTTACGCTGGTTGATAATCTGATTATACTTTGAAAGATTTGCAGCATAACGGATACGCTGTTGACTGATAGCTCCATCTAAGAATTTTCTTCTTAAAGAAGGGCCTCTTTTTACAAGTGACATATTCTCAGGAGAAAAAACAACGCACGAAAAAACTTCCGTCAGATATGAAGAAGAATTTTTATCTACTCCATTGAGTTTTATCTTCTTTTTATCGCGCGAAAATGCAATCTCGGCATTCTGATCACGCTCACAGGAATAAAAGTCCATATTGAGCTTGAAAAAATTGTTTTCAAAATGAATCAGCTCGTTTTCTTTTGAACCTCTGAACGAATGACCACCACAGAATAGCCATATAGCTTCAAGAAGATTTGTTTTACCCTGAGCATTGTCTCCATATATTACATTAACTTTTTCACAAGGAATAATTTCTCCGTTTGAAAGATTGCGAAAATTTTCAAACCTGAGCTTTTTTACAATCACTCTGCAAATACCTCAACGATTTTGTCTTCGTACTGAGCTGTATCACCATTACGCATTTTTTTACCACGCATAGTACACACCTCACCATTAACCTTAATTTCACCATTCTGAATCAGAAATTTTGCCTGTCCACCTGTAGGAACAATACCTGCAAATTTTATAAGATCCTGAAGTTTTATGTATTCTTCACTTATTTTTATAACTTCTTTACTCATCATTAACCCTCGCTTGATAATCTCATAGGAACAACAAGGAATGTAAAGCTGTCGGAATTAACCGGCTTGATAATCATCGGAGCGAGAGGTCCGTTTAAGATAAGCTTTACTTCATCAGTATCACTATTCTTGAGAGCATCAAGTAAATATCTGTTATTAAATCCGATTTCTACATCGTTACCGATTGTTGAAACAGAAATAACATCGTTAGCTTTACCAACAGCAGTTGAACATGAAAGTTTCATCTGGTCAGAAGTAATCGATACTCTGACAGGTGACTGGATTTTCTCACTTGTTAAAAGTGACATTCTATCAACTGAGTTTGTAAGTTTTCTTGTGTTTATAACAAGCTCTGTCTGAGCTGTTTTTGGAACAGTTGTTTTGTAATCAAGGAAGTTACCCTCGATAAGACGTGAAATAATACAGTAATTTTCAATTTTAAAGCTGATGTGACGCTGACCAATAACAATTTCAACATCTTTTTTATCATCTGTTATAAGTTTTAAAATCTCGCTCTGTGTTTTTCCCGGAACGACAAATTTGTTTGTACTCTCGGAATCAACGTTTTCTTCGCGGATAGCCATTCTGTAACCGTCGATTGATACGATTCTCAGAATTTTGTTTTCAATATCAAAAAGTGAACCTGTATAAATAGGCTTTGCCATATTATCAGAAACAGCAAAAATTGTCTGTCTGATCATATCTTTGAGAATTTCAGCGTTTACAATGATGTTGTCAGTCTGTTCAAACTGAGGGAGTTCAGGATACTCGTTTGATGAAATACCAACAATCTGATAGTCTGCCTGTCCACTTGTGATATATGTAATTAATCTGTCATCAGTTTCAATACAAACAATTTCTTCCGGAAGTTTTCTGACGATATCAGAGAAAAGCTTTGCTGATACAACAATTTCTCCTTCTTCGTTTACTGTTGCTTCCATAGTTGTTGTTATTCCTATTTCAAGGTCATAGCCTGATAAAACAAGATTTGAACCGTAAGCTCTGATTAAAATACCCTCAAGTGCAGGGATAGAAGCTTTTGATGAAACTGCACGCTGTACATTTGACACAGCTGCTGCAAGTTCTGAACGCAGACATGTAAATTTCATTTTGTTCTCTCCTTTGAAATTTAAAATCAATCTAATGAAATGTATTAATAATATATTTAGTAGTAGTAGTAGGGGCTGTTAATATGTTGAAACTCAAAATTTCCTTGTATTCATCAGTTATTATGAAATTTAATTCTTAATAAAAACTATGGAAAAGTAGGAAGTTTTTTTAAAATGCTCAGAGTTTTCAACATGATGTTAATCTATGTTGAGATAATGTTTATGAAATTATAGGAAAACTATGACATATTTTTACAGTAAGTAAAAGTAAAAAACATTACTCTACAAAGTATGATTTTTTACTATCTGTCACGGATATTTTTAATAATATCTTCAACCGTTGCTTTGAGGTTAATATCGGTTTTAGTTTTATCTTCAACCTGCTGGATAGTGTAAACAATAGTGGAGTAGTGTCTGCCGCCAAATTCTTTACCGATAGCTTCCATCGAAAGAGATGTGAGCTCTCTTACAATAAAAATTGCAATCTGACGAGGTTTGTTGATATTAGCTTTTCTGGATTTCTGTGAACGTATGTCATCAGGTTCAACACCAAATGTACGTGCAACCTCCTCAACGATTTTTTCTACAGTAAGTTCAGGTGGAGCTTCGTTGTTAAGAATGTCAGAAATAGCTTCACTTACGATTGAAAGAGTAGGAGTTTCACCTGTCAGGTAAAAACGTGCTTTGAGTTTCTTAACGATACCCTCAAGCTGACGAATGTTAGTCTTGAGTTTCTGTGCGATACACTCACACACATCATCTTCAAGGTTAAGTCCGAGAATTTCAGATTTACGTTTGATAATAGCAATTCTTGTTTCAAGATCAGGTGGCTGGATATCAGCGAGAAGTCCTGACTCAAAACGGTTTCTTAGTCTGTCCTCAAGGATTTTTATTTCCTTTGGTGGGCGGTCAGATGTTAGTACAATCTGTTTTTTAGCCTCAAAAAGAGTATTGAATGTATGGAAAAACTCTTCCTGAGTTCTTTCTTTACCACCAATGAACTGAACGTCGTCCACTAAGAGTACATCTGCCTGTCTGTACTTTTGTCTGAATTCAGACATTGTAGCTTTTTTGAGTGATTCAATAAGCTCGTTAGTAAAGTCATCACCCTTTACGTAGACAATATTCATATCAGGATGTGCATTTTTTATGTCATTTCCGATAGCATACAAAAGGTGAGTTTTACCAAGACCAGAGTTACCGTATAGAAACAGCGGATTATATGCTGAAGCAGGATTTTGTGCGACAGCAAGACATGCTGCGTGAGCAAATTTATTGCTCTGTCCTACAATAAAAGTGTCAAATGTAAATTCATAGCCTGCATCGGCTGACTGTTCATTTGATAAAAACTTCACTTTTTCCTTTTTTTCAATTTCATCAGGAACAACGAAGTTTGTCTGGAAAGTTGTGCCAAAAACAGCTATATATGCATCCTCGAGCATTGGAATATAACAACGCATGAGAGTTTGTCTGTGAAAATCATTAGGAACTAGTAATGTTATTTCACCTTTTTCAAAATCAATGTCCTTTGGTTCAATACGGCTTATCCATGTTTTATAAGCTACTTCTGTTATTTTCTTTTCATTCTGAAAGTAATCACAAATTACTTGCCAAGCTTCTTCAAAAGAACCCATTTTTTATCCTCCATTACGATATTATAAGGGTCACATACCCTTTGACCCTATACTTGTCCATTATTACGTTTAACATTTTATCAAAAATATGTTGAAAAATCAATATAATTTTTGCACTATATAAGTAAATATTTACTGTATAAATATATGCTGTATTTTCATAATAATTTTTGTCTGTAAATTGTGGTCAAAAAAATAAGGCTATACCACATATTGTAGGTGTTTTTTATCTCATTTTGATGATATGAATTTCTGTCATATAAAAGTGAAAATTTTTGTTGACAAAACCAATATAGTTAAGCTATAATGCTAGATTGTAAGGTTATGTACCCGAAAGGAGGGTTTTAAATGCTGAGAACATATCAGCCAAAAAAGCTTCACAGAAAGAAGGAGCACGGCTTCAGAAAGAGAATGTCAACAAAAAACGGCCGCAAGGTTCTTGCAAGAAGAAGAGCTAAGGGCAGAAAGCACTTATCATACTAAGAAATAGGCCACTGTAGGCAGTGGTCTTTCTTTTTATCTTTATTAAAAACAGTTATACAGTCACATTTCTACTCATTCCACGGACTGTTTGCCTCAAGGGTGGTTAAGATGAGATCTCATCTCACAATTAAAGAAAACTGGCAGTTTCAGCGTGCGTACAAAAGAGGAAAATCATTTGTATCCCCTGTTGTTGTCACATACGTAGTAAAAAATAACACTAATAACCTTCAAATCGGAATAACTACCTCCAAGAAAATCGGCAAGGCTGTACAGCGTAATAGGTGCAGACGTATTATAAGGGCAGCTTTTTATGAAATTGAGCCGCAGTTAAAGTCAGGCTACGACATTGTCTTTGTAGCCAGAGCTAAAACTCCTTTTGTCAAAAGCACCGATATTTTGAGCGCTATAAAAACTCATTTGCAACAGGCAAATGTCATTAACAACTGAAATGAAAAAGATTTTTATCTCAATTATCAGATTTTATCAGTGTAACATTTCTCCTTTGATGGGCAAGGGTAAATGTAAATTTTATCCGACTTGCTCTGAATATACTAAACAGGCTATTGAAACTCATGGAGCTTTCAAAGGTCTTTTTATGGGTTTGTGGAGAATACTAAGGTGTAATCCTTTTTCAAAGGGAGGGTACGATCCTGTGCCTCCTAAAAAGCACTGAGATTAAGAAGGTTAATTTATGCAATTTTTTAACATTTTCGGTAGTTTATTCGGATATGTGCTCTGGGCAGCTTATACTTTTGTAAACAACTTTGCTATCGCAATTATTATCTTCACTTTGGTTTTCAAAGTTGTTTTGTTCCCTTCTTCTGTAAAACAGCAGAAGTCGATGGCTGCTAACTCAAGGCTTCAGGCTAAACAAAGAGCACTTCAGGAAAAGTATGGCAACGATAAGCAGAAGTATAACGAAGAACTTCAGAAACTCTACGAAAAAGAGAACTTCAGCCCTTTTTCAGGCTGTCTGAGTTCTTTCTTACCATTTATCGTTATGCTTGGTATTTATTATTCTGTTGTAAGACCTCTTTCTAACGTGCTTCATATCGCAAGCGAGAAAGTAGCTCAGCTTACACAGTATGTAAACACAATACCTGGTTTATCGCTCAATTCAAGCTCTATTTATTCAGAAATCGAGCTTTTGAGAATCTTTGATAACATCTCTACTCAGAGCTCTGTTACAAGTATTCTTACAGGTGATGAAATTGAAAAAATTCAGATGCTGACAGGCGGTTTCAACTTCCTTGGACTCGACCTTTTAGCAACTCCAAAATTTGCAGGCGGCTGGGTTCTTCTCATCCCTATCCTTTGTCTTGTAACATCAGTAGGCTCACAGGCTTTTATGATGTTCCAGAAAGGTAACCCAATGAGCCAGCAGCAGGGTTGTATGAAATATATGTTCCTTGCTCTGCCAGTACTTACTGCGTGGATTGCTTACACTGTTCCTGCAGCTGTAGGCTTCTACTGGATTTGTTCAACTGTTTTCGGTTTTGTTCAGACACTTATTATGAACAAGTTCTACTCACCTGACATATTGAACGCAAAAGCTGAGGCTGCACATATTGCACGTCTTGAGCTTGACGAAAAAAATACTCCGTACAATAGATAAACTACTATTAATCAAGAAATTTCTATTACACTAAAAGAAGGTGCAAACTTGAATAGAGAAGCTATCGCAACAGGCGCTACTGTTGAAGAGGCCAGAGAAAAAGCCTGCGAGATGCTCGGTGTTCAGACCTACGACGATAACGTAGATTTTGAAATCATTGAGATGCAGTCTAAAAAAATTCTCGGTCTGTTCGGTGGACATCCTGCTAAGGTAAGAGTTTTTATCAAGACAACTCCTGCGCAGGCTGCTGCTGACTATCTTGATAGCATCATTAAGGCCATGGGTCTTAACGACATCAAGATGGAAGTTGAAGAAAAAGAAAAGAATGTTATCAATATTGAGATTACAGGTGAAGACGTTGGTTCTGTTATCGGCAGACGCGGTGAAACACTTGACGCTTTACAGTATCTCACATGTCTTGTAGCAAACCACGTTGACAACTCTTACTGCAGAGTTACAATCAACACAGGTGATTACAGAGAAAAAAGAGAAAAGACTCTTGAGATTTTAGGTAGAAAGCTTGCTATCAAAGCTGCTAAAACCGGCAAAAAATCTTCTCTTGAGCCAATGAACCCTTACGAGAGACGTATCATCCATACAGCTGTTCAGAAAATTAACGGCGCTATATCATGGAGTGAGGGTGAAAACATCAACCGTCACGTTGTTATCGGTCCTGACCCTAAGAACAAGGGTAATTACAAAAACAGACAGGGTGGCAACAGAAGACCATACAGAGGTAGCAAAGGTCCTGCTAAAACAAGCAAACCTCAGGCTAACCCTGATCGCAAGCCTTTGAACGAGGGTGGCGAGTTCGGTCTCTACGGCAGAATTGATAAATAATTTTGTGGGGGCGGATTATCCGCCCCTTTTACTTTGCAAAAAAATCACATTTTGTTATTTATATATAGTGAATAAATCTTAGTTTTATCATAGCTGAATAGGAAATATTTATTTTTTGTGATGCTGTGGGTTGAATTTTGTATAAAAAACGATTATTTTATATATTAGATTATTTTGTACGATTATAAAGGAATGAAATTATGACTGATAATACAATCGCTGCTATTAGTACTGCTCAAGGTCTGGGCGGTATTGGTGTAATCAGAATATCCGGTGATGATGCGATTTTGATTGCTGACAATGTTTTTGTTGCAAAAAGTGGTAAAAAGCTCGATGATTGCAAAGGCTATACTGCTCATTTTGGTGCGGTTTATTTTGAAAATAATAAAGTCGATGAATGTATTGCTACAGTTTTCAGAGCGCCACACAGTTATACGGGAGAAAATGTTGTCGAACTGTCTTGTCACGGTGGTGTTTATTCAACGAAAACTGTGCTCAGAGCTGTTCTTGACAGCGGTGCGGTTTCTGCAGGTGCAGGAGAATTCACAAAACGAGCTTTTTTAAACGGCAAGCTTGATTTAACGGAAGCCGAAGCTGTTATGGATATTATTGGTGCAAAATCTCAGGCGGCGGCAAGAACTGCGCTTTCTGTTCATGAGGGTGCTCTGTCAAAAAGTATTAATGAAGTAAAAGATGAGCTTGTTAATCGTGCCGCTCATTTATGTGCGTGGTCTGATTATCCTGAAGAAGACATTCCTGAAATTGAGTTTTCAGTACTTAAAGATGCACTTAAAGTTTGTTTGGAAAAACTTGAATCTTTGCTGAAAAATTATGATAAAGGTAAGGCTATCAGAGAAGGTATCGACACAGTTATTGTCGGAAGGCCAAATGTCGGCAAATCAACTTTGATGAACCTTATCACAGGTTATGATAAAAGTATTGTAACTGATATTGCGGGAACAACCCGTGATATTGTCGAAGAAACTGCAATTGTAAAAGACATTACACTGCATTTGTCTGATACTGCTGGTATCCGTGATGCTGATAATGCTATTGAAAAAATAGGTGTTGATAAGGCAAAACAGCGTCTTTCTACCGCTGAGCTTATTATTGCTGTGTTTGATGCTTCAAATGAGCTTTGTGAAGACGATATTTCTATTTTAGAGGATATCAAAGGTACGACTTGTATTGCTGTTATAAATAAAGAGGATTTACAGCAGAAGCTTGATATTGAAAAAATAAAAGAAGTCACAGATTTTATTGTTTATATGTCAGCTAAAACAAAAACTGGTGTAGAAGAATTTGATAATCTGATTGAAAAAGTAGCCGGTACTGCTGATTTTGATTCATCTGCTGCTGTTTTGTGTAATGAGCGTCAGCGTTCACTCACAAAAAATGCTGTTTCAGCACTTGATGATGCTATCAATGCTCTAGAAGCTGGAATGACTTACGATGCTGTCACAGTTTCACTCGAAGATGCTATTTCGTACCTTTGTGAGTTGACAGGCGAAAGAGTAACAGAAACTGTTGTTGATAATGTATTCCACCAGTTCTGTGTTGGAAAGTAAAATTTTGTTCTTTGGAGTTTAATTATGAGTACATATTTTGCAGGTAATTATGACGTAGCTGTAATTGGTGCAGGTCACGCAGGCATTGAAGCCGCGCTTGCATCTGCTCGTCTTGGTTGTAAAACTGCTATTTTTACTATAAATATGGATGCTGTCGGTAACTGTCCGTGCAATCCGTCTATCGGCGGAACTGCAAAGGGTCATCTCGTGCGTGAGATTGATGCCCTTGGTGGTGAAATGGGCAAAACAGCAGACGAATGTTTCTTGCAGATGCGTATGCTTAATCTTGGTAAAGGCCCTGCTGTTCATTCTCTTCGCGCTCAGATTGACAGAAGAAAATATCAGGATGTTATGAAGCATAAGCTTGAACTATGTGATAATCTTGATTTAAGACAGGCTGAAATAACTGATATCATAAAAAACGATGATGGAACATGGACTCTCACAACACGAATGTTAGCCCAGTTTGTAGCAAAAACGGTAATTATTGCCACAGGTACTTATCTGGGTGGTAAGATATTTATTGGTGAAGTATCTTATGAATCTGGTCCTGACGGAGTATTCCCGTCTACTTTTCTCGGAGATAGCTTGAGAAAGCTTGGTATCCCGACGAGAAGATTTAAAACCGGTACACCTGCGCGTGTTAAAAGAAGTTCAATTGCTCTTGATAAACTTGAAGTTCAGGAGGGTGATACACCACCGGTTCCGTTTTCTTATGATACTGAGAGTCTTGGTGATAACAAGGTTGTTTGTCATATCAGCTATACTAACGAGAAAACAAAGAAGATTATTCTTGATAATATCCATCGTTCTCCGCTTTATGGTGGAAAAATTGAGGGTGTTGGTCCGAGATACTGCCCGAGTTTAGAGGATAAAATCGTACGCTTTGAACACAAGGAGCGTCACCAGCTTTTTATAGAGCCGTGTGGTCTTGATACAGAAGAAATGTATCTGCAGGGAATGTCCTCTTCCCTTCCGGAAGAAGTACAGCTCCAGTTTTATCATACAATCCCAGGACTTGAAAATGCTCTTATTATGCGTCCTGCTTATGCGATTGAGTATGATTGTATTGATCCAACTTCAATGAATGCAACTTTAGAGTTCAGAGATTTTGAAGGTTTGTATGGTGCAGGTCAGTTTAATGGTAGCTCAGGATACGAAGAAGCAGCCGCTCAGGGTCTTATTGCTGGCATAAATGCTGCTCACAAGGTTATGGGCAAAGAACCATTTATCCTCGATAGAGCAAGCTCATACATCGGTACTCTGATTGATGACCTCATCACAAAAGGTGCAAACGAACCGTACAGAATGATGACATCACGAAGTGAGTACAGACTCATCCTGCGTCAGGATAATGCTGATACACGTCTTACACCGCTTGGATATGAAATCGGTCTTATCTCTGATGAAAGATGGGAGCGTTTTAACAAAAAACAGGAACTTATTAAAGCTGAGCTCAAACGTGCTAAAGAAACAGTAATCCCATGCACAGAAGAACTCAACCGCATACTTGTTTCACGTGAAACAGCTGAGGTCACAAATTCAATCAGATTGATTGAACTGCTCAAACGTCCTCAGCTCGACTACAAAGTACTCGAGAGTGTGGATGTAACACGACCGGATATACCTCATAGCGTTCTGGAACAGGTTGAGATTGCTATCAAATACGATGGTTATATCAAAAAACAGCTTGCACAGGTTGAACAGATGAGAAAACTCGAAGTTAAGAAGCTCCCTGCTGATACAGATTATAAGACTCTCAGCGGACTACGACTCGAAGCTCAGGAGAAACTCAACAAAATTCGTCCTGCAAATATCGGTCAGGCATCAAGAATCAGCGGTGTTTCTCCTGCTGATATCAGCGTTCTACTTATATGGCTTGCAAAAAGTTCACATAACACAGACACAGAGGTAAAAACAGATGTTTAAAGATATATTAGTAAAGCAGGCACAGCTTTCTAAAATTGAGCTAACCGAAGAACAGGTGTCAAAGCTCACACGATACTATGAGTTGCTTATTGAATGGAACGAGAAAATGAATCTTACAGCACTCACAGAACCAGAGGATGTTGCACTCAAGCATTTTTGTGACAGTATTTTACTCTTAAAATACGCTGATATCCCTGAGGGTAGTTCGTTGATAGATGTAGGTACTGGCGCTGGTTTTCCATCAGTTCCAATTAAAATAGTGCGCGGTGACATTAAGCTTTGTCTTCTTGATAGCCTTAACAAAAGATTGACTTTCCTCAGCGAAGTTGTGAGCGAACTTAAGCTGTGCGATGTAGAAATTGTTCACTCGCGTGCAGAAGATGGCGCAAAGAAAGCTCAACTGCGTGAAAAATTTGATTTTGCTACTTCACGCGCTGTTGCTCAGCTCAACGTGCTTTCTGAATATTGTCTGCCTTATGTAAAGGTTGGCGGTTCATTCCTGGCTATGAAAGGAAAGTACAGCGAAGAAGAAATCGCAAATGCTAAGTCAGCTATCAAAACTCTGGGTGGAAAAACTGTAAAAGTTGATACATACAACCTTGCGGATTCATCTGAGAGAACCATTATCAATATTAAAAAACTTTCAAATACTGACAAACGCTATCCACGTACTTCTGCTAAAATCAAATCGAAACCATTATAATAAGAGTTCGCGGCACATTCGACAGAGTGTGCCGTTTTTCTATGTAATATATCAAAACAAAATTATATTTGCGGTGGTATTTCTACAAAATAAACCCACCCGTTATGGTATTATCTTCTTGCAGGACAACCTGTGAGGGAGTTAAAAATGAGTTTTTTGAGTAAAGATGATAACAAGGTGTACCAGATACCTACGATTGCGATAAGACCAAATAAAACCCAGCCCAGAAAAAACTTTGACGAAAAGGACCTGAGATCTTTATCAAAATCAATTGTACAAAATGGAATTCTGCAGCCATTAACTGTCAGACGCATAAATAGTACAGAATTTGAGCTAATCGCTGGCGAACGCAGGCTGCGCGCCGCAATTATGGCTGGCATAACTCGTGTTCCTTGTGTAGTAATAAAATGTTCAGACAAAGAATCTGCTGTATATGCTTTGATTGAGAATATTCAGCGCAAGGACCTTGGAATGTTTGAACAGGCTCGTGGAATTGCACGGCTAATCAGAAAATATGGTCTTACTCAGGAACAAGCAGCACTTAGTCTTGGTAAAAAGCAATCCACAATAGCAAACAAGCTACGACTTTTACGGTTGACATTTGAGGAGCAGGAATGGATAATCAGTTCTTCCCTGTCGGAAAGGCACGCAAGAGCACTGCTAAGGATTGACGATGAAATGCAAAGACGTGAGGCTCTGAGCAGAATAATAACGGACAATCTCAACATAACTCAGGCAGAAAGCTTAATCTCTGACATACTGATGAAAAGAGAAGCGCCAATGCTCCCAGAAAAAGTTAAAAAAGGCGAAACAAAAATAGTAGTCAAAGATGTACGAATTTTTGTTAACACAATAAACAAGGCTGTTGATACAATGCGTCTGTCAGGTATCAATGCGACAAGCAGTAAAAACGAGACAGACGAGTACATAGAATATACGGTTAAAATACCGAAAGCGGCACAAAAGAGTGTCGCAAAATAACACAGCTTTCCCCTTAGATGCGAAAGCATCTATCCACTCATACCCATTTCCTTATCTGAACCCCTTGCCAAAGGTCACACGGAGCAATCTGTGTGGCCTTTTGGCGTTAATTGGACGAAGATTACTGCAATTCAATATCCCGTTATGTTTCACGTGAAACATACTCAAAACATGATATCTTTTTACTGTGGTAATACACAACGATTAATTGATAATTAGATTTTGAGCAACAAAATTTTAAAATATGTGTAAAAACTCTTTAATTTCATACAAATATGTGATAAAATTACTTTTATAGCGTGTAAAAACGCAAAATTTTGAATTTTGGTGTGATTTTTTTGGCAAAAGTTATTGCTGTTGCAAACCAGAAGGGTGGAGTCGGAAAGACTACATCTGCGGTGAATATTGCCGCTTCACTTGGTTTCAACAAGAAAAAAACGCTTTTGATTGACATTGATCCACAGGGAAACGCGACAAGCGGTGTTGGAATAGACAAACGTTCGTGTAAGTTTACGACATACGACCTGTTGGTCAGTGGAGCAAAAGCACAGGAAGTAATAGTACAAACTGCTTTCGAAAATCTGTACCTTATGCCATCGGGCATTGATCTGGCGGCAGCAGAGCTTGAGATTGCAGATATGGAAAACCGTGCTTACAGGATGAAACAAGCGCTGGCATCGGTCAAGGCTGATTTTGACTATATTATCATCGACTGTCCACCATCGCTGGGATTGATTACTACAAACGCGCTCACAGCGGCTGACACAATCTTAGTTCCTATCCAGTGTGAATACTACGCACTTGAAGGACTTTCTCAGCTGATGAACACTGTTCGTCGAGTCAAACGTCAGACAAATCCTCACATTGATATTGAGGGTGTGTTGCTCACAATGTACGATGGCAGACTCAACCTCACACAACAGGTTGTTAACGAGGTTAAGCGTTTCTTTCCTAAAAAGGTTTTTTCAACAGTTATTCCGCGTGGCGTCAGGCTGTCAGAAGCTCCGAGCTTTGGTATGCCTGTGATTTACTTTGACAAATCCTGTAAGGGTACTCACGCGTACCTTGATTTAACTCAGGAAATACTAAAGAAGGAGCGTCAGTATGGCTAAAAAGATGGGCGGCCTCGGAAAAGGCCTGAGTGCTATATTTATAGAAAACGATGCTGAAAACAGCAACGAAGCCGTTACTTTACGAATTTCTGATATTGAGCCTAACCGTGACCAGCCGAGAAAAGAGTTTGATGAACAAGCTCTTGCAGAACTTTCACAGAGCATTATGCAACACGGTGTGTTACAGCCGATTTTGGTGCGACCTCTGCCACTTGGCGGATACCAGATTGTTGCCGGTGAGCGAAGATTCCGTGCCTCCCGTATGGCAGGTCTTACTGAAATCCCTGCTGTTATCAGAGAGCTTTCGGATACTGAAACAATGGAGCTTGCGCTCATTGAAAATCTCCAGCGTGAGGACTTGACCCCTATCGAAGAAGCAAAGGGTTACAAGACTCTGATTGATACATACTCGATGAGTCAGGAACAGGTTGCACAGACAGTTGGCAAATCCCGTCCTGCTGTTGCAAACACAATGCGTTTGCTATTGCTCCCTGATGACGTTATTGAGATGGTTGAAAAAGGAGAGCTAAGTTCAGGTCACGCAAGAGCGCTACTTGCACTTGAAAACAAAGCTCTGATGAGCGATATCGCTCAGGAAGTGGTAAAAAAGAATCTGACAGTACGTCAGGTCGAGAAGATGGTAAAAGATTTGCTGAAAAAACCGGTTGAAAAAAATCGTACAGTAAAGGCAAAGCCATCGTACTTCAGCGAAGTTGAGCTTGCGCTTTCTGAGTATCTCGGAAACAAGGTTGTCGTTACTCCATCAAAGGACGGCAAAGGCGGAACGCTCGCAATCGACTTTTATTCTATTGAAGAATTAAAAGACCTTGCAAACAAGTTAGAAAATAACGAAGTGTGATACTAAACGCTGAGCACCAGCATAAATAATAAGGAGCAGAACAATGATTGATATTAAATTTTTAAGAGAAAACCCAGACGTGGTTAAAGAAAATATAAAGAAAAAGTTTCAGGATTCAAAACTCCCACTCGTTGACGAAGTTATCGAGCTTGATGCTGAGTCAAGAAAAATCAAGGGTATGGCTGACGATTTGAGAGCTCAGCGCAACAAGTACTCAAAAGAAATCGGTAAACTCTTCTCACAGGGCAAACGCGAAGAAGCTGAGGAAATGAAGAAGCTCGTTACCGAAAAGGGCGAAGAGCTCGCTGCTTTGGAAGCAAAGGAAGCAGAGCTTTCTGCTAAAGTAACAGAAATTATGATGATTATTCCAAACATCATCGATGAGTCAGTTCCAATCGGTAAAGATGACAGTGAAAATGTTGAAGTTGAGCGTTACGGTGAGCCACTAACTCCAGACTTTGAAATTCCATATCACACAGAGATTATGGAGAAGTTAAACGGTATTGACCTTGATTCAGCCAGAAAGGTAGCAGGCAACGGTTTCTACTATCTCATGGGCGACATCGCAAGACTTCACTCAGCAGTTATTTCTTACGCAAGAGATTTTATGATTGACCGCGGTTTCACTTATGTTGTACCACCATTTATGATTCGCTCAAACGTTGTAACAGGTGTTATGAGCTTTGCTGAGATGGAGGCTATGATGTACAAAATCGAGGGCGAGGACCTCTACCTCATTGGTACATCAGAGCACTCAATGATCGGTAAATTCATCGACACAATCAATAAAGAGAAGGATCTCCCATATACTTTAACAAGCTACTCACCATGTTTCAGAAAAGAAAAGGGTGCACACGGCATCGAAGAGCGTGGTGTATACCGTATCCACCAGTTTGTGAAGCAGGAAATGGTTGTTGTTTGTAAGCCTGACGAGTCAGCTATGTGGTTTGATAAGCTGTGGCAGAACACAGTTGACCTTTTCAGAACTCTCGATATTCCTGTTCGTACACTCGAGTGCTGTTCAGGAGACCTTGCTGACCTTAAGGTTAAGTCAATCGACGTTGAGGCATGGTCACCACGTCAGCAGAAGTATTTCGAGGTTGGTTCATGTTCAAACCTCTCAGATGCACAGGCTCGTCGTCTTAAAATCAGAGTACACGGCGAGGATGGCTCAAAGTACTTTGCTCACACACTCAACAACACAGTTGTAGCTCCTCCAAGAATGCTTATCGCTTTCCTCGAGAATAACGTCAACGAGGACGGCTCAATCAACATTCCTGAGGCTTTAAGACCATATATGGGTGGTAAAGATAAAATTACTCCATAAGATAAAAAAAGCAAAACCGCTCATTTTTATGAGCGGTTTTTGTATATACCTTGTATGCTGATAACCTGTGTGTTATTATGAAAAAAACTGACGTTGGGATGATAAAATGATGAATAGATTATTATGCCTCGCACTATGTTTAGTAATGGTTTTGTCTGTTACTGCGTGTGGTAGTACGAATATAAAAGATGAGCTGAAGCTGACAAAGGACAGCAAGGATGCAACTAAAACAACAGCTGAAATAAACTCGGCGGTGTACTCACTGCTCGATTTTTCAGATACATCAGAATATGAAAATGCAACCAAAGGCCTCATTGATGCACCGAATACGCTGGAAATTGTGGGAGAAGATGGCTCAGTTGTATGGAGTCAGGATGCGTATAGCTTCATCGATGAATACGAAAAAGCTCCTGAAAGTGTGAATCCGAGTCTGTGGGAAAACTCAAAGAACAATCATGCGTACGGTCTGTTCGAGGTAGTAGACGGTATTTATCAGGTGCGTGGATATGACCTTGCTAATATGACAATCGTAGAAGGCGACACGGGATATATAATCTTTGACCCTGTTATGAGTGTTGAGTGTGCACAGGCCTGCATGGAGCTTGTGTATAAAAACCTTGGGGTAAAACCAATCAAAGCTATAATTATCTCACATAGCCACGTTGACCATTATGGTGGAATCAAAGGTGTTATGAGTGATGAACAAAGAGCTGATAGTACACTTTCAATTGCACAGCAGTTAAGCTCAGAAAGAATCCCGATTATCGTTCCTGTTGGTTTTGAGGAGCACGCTGTGAGTGAGAATATCTTCGCAGGTATTGCAATGCAACGCAGAGCAAATTACCAGTACGGCACATTTATTGAACAATCAATATATGGCACAATGGCGATGGGAATCGGTATGGGTCAATCAGCGGGCTTGTCATCATATATATCGCCGACATACGAAATTAAAGACAGCTTTGAAAAGATAACAATTGATGGTGTTGAGCTTGAGTTTCAGCTCACTGTGGGCACTGAAGCACCTGCAGAAATGAATACGTGGCTACCTCAGTTCAAAGCTCTTTGGATGGCGGAAAACTGTACTTCTACTTTGCACAATCTATATACTCTGCGTGGTGCACAGGTCAGAGATGGAGATGTGTGGTCAAAGTATATCACACAGGCGATTACACGTTATGGCAAAGATGTTCAGGTTGTGTTCCAGTCACACAACTGGCCGCACTGGGGTAATGACGTAATCAATGAGTATATGACAAACACAGCTGCTGTGTATAAATATATCAACGACCAGACGCTGACATATATAAATCTGGGTTACACATCTGATGAAATTTCAAATATGATAGAGCTTCCTGATAATTTGCAGAAAGCGTGGTATACTCGCCAGTACTACGGAACAGTTGCTCACAATTCAAAGGCTGTTTACCAGAAATATATGGGTTGGTATGACGCTAACCCTGTGAACCTCAACCCGCTTACGCCAAGTGACAGTGCAAAAAAATGGGTTGAATATCTTGGTGATACCGACGAAGTGCTCAGAAAAGCAAAAGAAGATTTTGATAAAGGCGAGTACCAGTGGGTAGCTGAAATTACAAATGTTCTCGTGTTTGCTGACCCTGAAAACGAAGCCGCACGACTTTTGTGTGCGGATGCACTCGAACAGCTTGGATATCAGGCTGAGTCAGGTACTTGGCGAAATGCGTACCTCAGCGCATCACTTGAGTTAAGACAAGGCAACCAGTCAGAAAAATCGCTTGATGGAATCAGTTCAGGCGATACAATAAAAAACTTGTCTACTAGCTCCTTGCTCCAGTATATGGCGATTCTGCTCAACAAAGAAAAACTCGAGGGTGAGAACTTCAGCATTAATTTCGACGTGACTGACACAAAGGAAAAGTATGCTGCTAACATTGTTGATGGTGTTATGCTGATATACGAAAATACTCAGTTTGATACGGCTGATGTCAGCGTTGAAGCACCAAGAACTGCACTGCTTACATTATTAAAAGCAGATGTAAAGCAAATTAATGAACATATAAACATTGAAGGAAATAAAGAAAAGTTAGAGATGTTTGTCACAAATCTCAATGCGTTTGACAGAAGCAAGGATTTGCATTTCAATGTTATTGAACCCTAACAGCAAACAGAAAAACCGCTCATAAAAATGAGCGGTTTTCTTGTTTGTATTAAAATGATTAAAATGAAACTCTTGTTGATTAAGTTTTGCTTAAAAAATAATCTCATATATAATTATTGAACTGTAACGTTTTCGTATTTATAGTCGCCCATAATCAGCTTTGAGTGTTCGTCAAAGCTGTATTCTACTTCTTTTGAGCCGTCTTTTGTCGCACTTGACATATAGTAAAATGTGATTTTACCATTGTCACAGCTGTATTTGCAGTCGATTGTAGCATAGCTGTACATATCGGTTATCACCGCTGTTGAATCATCATTGAAACGGTAACACTCGTACGAATCTGCGCTTTGCCAGTCGCCGATAACTTTTTTGTCCACCTTGAGTTTGTCAGGTGCTTTGATAGTGATTTGTGGCATAGTAGCTTTTTTGAAAGTGTAGGATGACTCGCTACTTTCTAAAACCATTTCATCACCATTAAGCGTGAGGGTGTAATCGTTGTACAAAAAGTTAGGTATATCAATTTCGTAGTAGTTTTCGTCTTCGTAATAATCAAAGTAACCGTAAACAGTAGAGGTGCCCCATTTAGCAAACGCATCGCCGTTTTCTTTGAATATGAAGTAACAATCATCGTCGATATCATCAGAAATCCAAGTGCCGACGATGTCAGTTTCGCTGTAGTCAACAGCGCTTTGTGATGTTGTTTCAGGCTGTGTTTCTGTTGTATTGTTTTCTGATTCTTTTTCACACGCGCACAGTGACATAACGAGCACAATACAAATAATAAGTGCAAACAATTTTTTCATACTGACCTCACCTAAATTGACCATAATTTTTTGTGTTAATTGTAATTTTAAGTACACAAACAACAAAAGTCAATAAAATTTTAAAAAAGACTCTTTTTGGCTTGAAAAGAAAGAAAACCTTTGATATAATTAAGTTTAAAAAAATCAGGGAGTGGTATCAATGATTAATCGTACATTTGAAGAGAAATTTGTAAAAGAAGCATTGACTTTTGATGACGTTCTGCTTATCCCTGGTGAGAGCGACGTCGAGCCAAAACACGTTAATGTTGAAACTTATCTCACAAAGAAAATCAAGCTCAATACACCGCTTATGACAGCTGCTATGGACACAGTTACTGAGTCTGAGATGGCTATCGCTATTGCAAGAGAAGGCGGCATCGGTATTATCCACAAGAATATGTCTATCGAACAGCAGGCTGACATGGTAGACAGAGTAAAGAGATCAGAGAACGGCGTTATCACAAATCCGTTCTATCTTGCACCACACAACACTATCCGCGAAGCTGACGAACTTATGTGCAAATACAAGATTTCGGGTGTTCCAATCTGTGAGGGTACAAAGCTTGTTGGTATTATCACAAACCGCGACCTCAAGTTCATGGATGATATGGACTTTGATCAGGAAATCGCAAACGTTATGACAAAAGAGAATCTTGTTACTGCTCCTGTTGGTACTGACCTTGAGCAGGCACAGAAGATTCTGAGAGCTCATAAAATCGAGAAGCTCCCTATCGTTGACGCTGACGGCAACTTAAAGGGTCTTATCACAATCAAGGATATCGAGAAAACTGTTCAGTATCCAAACTCAGCAAGAGATGAAAAAGGCAGACTCCTGTGCGGTGCTGCTATCGGTGCTACACCTGACGTACTTGAGAGAGTACAGGCTCTTGTTGATGCTCAGGTTGACGTTCTGGTTCTTGACTCAGCTCACGGCCACAACTCAAATGTTATCAACTCAGTTGCTAAGGTTAAGAAGGCGTTCCCTGATGTTCAGCTCATCGCTGGTAACATCGCAACAGCTGAGGGTGCACGCGCACTGATTGAAGCTGGTGCTGACTGTGTAAAGGTTGGTATCGGTCCTGGTTCTATCTGTACAACACGTGTTGTTGCAGGTATCGGTGTTCCACAGATTTCTGCTATCTTCGACGCTGCTTCTGCTGCTGCAGAGTACGGCATTCCTGTTATCGCTGACGGTGGTATCAAGTACTCAGGCGATATTGTTAAGGCGCTTGCTGCAGGTGCTTCTGTATGTATGGTTGGTTCACTTGTTGCTGGTTGTAAAGAGTCACCTGGTGACACAGAAATCTATCAGGGCAGACAGTTCAAGGTTTACCGTGGTATGGGTTCACTTGGCGCTATGAACAAGGGTAGCTCAGACAGATACTTCCAGGCTAAGAACCAGAAGTACGTTCCAGAGGGTGTTGAGGGTCGTGTACCATTCAAGGGTCCTCTCTCTGACACAGTTTACCAGATGATCGGTGGTCTGAAGTCAGGTATGGGTTACACAGGCTGTGCTACAATCGAAGAGCTTCACAACAAGGCTCAGTTCGTTAAGATCACAGGCGCTGGTCTCAGAGAAAGCCATCCACACGATATCCAGATTACTAAGGAAGCTCCAAACTATAGCACAAACGAAGGCTAATTTGTGCGTGTAGGTGCGTATCACCAACAAAATCATATATTTAAAGGGAGGGTTTTATATCCTCCCTTTTTTATTTTTGAAATACTGCAACACACAGGCTGTTTTGTGTAGTGATAATTGACAAATAATCCATTAGTGTTTAATATATTATGCTAATTGTAATTGTTTTTAGTAAACGCTATAATTACTTTGTAGACACTATTTTTTGATTTTAGTGCTATGTTTGTAGATGTAAAAAACAAAGAATATATCTGTTAATTAATTGTTTTAGAAAATATTATTAAATATAAATTTAGAGGAGGTAACTAATTTGAAAAAATTAAAATCAACATTATCCTTAATAATTGTAATGGTTATTATTGGTGTTTCAGTAGTATCAGCATTTGCTCAGGATGTAGAAAAAGAAGAGGAAGTAAACGTATATAAACTAGCGTTTAATTTGTTGGAATACTCCTCAGAATATCGTAGAACTTTTCGTTTAAAGTTGGAACAGAATCCTGGTGCTTTGCCTATGGACTGTGATTTGAACAGTGCAAATGAGCTTATTGAGGTTTGCAATGAGGTTGACGACTATTATATGGAAATAATGGATGGAAGAGTGCCAACTGTGGAAGAGATCAACAGCTTTTATCCAAAACTTGATGCGGCAGCAGAAAAGGTTATATTATTTCGAAGAGAGCTCAAATATCTGATCGATCATTGTGGTTTTGAAACAAATAATAATTCATACTATCCACAAGATTTATGGGAATATTTTCAGGAATGCTTAGAAAAAGCTGTTGATGTTTATACAAAAGAGACTGAAGGAATCGAAGTATCTCGTGTATATTGGGATTTAAAATTTGCTTACAATAAACTTTGTGTAGTTAATACTGTATCTGGTGATGTAGATAAAAGTGGTGAGTTGTCTATTTTAGATGTTACCCTTGTGCAGATGAACTTAGCACAAATGTGTAGTTTGAATTCATCACAGTTAACAGTTTTGTATGAATCAGCTGAAGAGAATATAACGATAACAGTTGCTACTAAAATGCAACTAGCACTCGCAAAATTAGATAAGTTTGATTCTTATGACCTAGAGGTTTTGAGTGCGGATACGAACAGAATGTGTTTAAACGATAATAGTGTTTTTCGAAGATATAGATATTATAAATTTTCTGGGAGGATTTAGTGTATGCGAAAACTAAAACAAGTTTTGGTTGTTATTTTATCAGTATTTCTTATTATCACATCTACTATAACCTTTAGTGCAACTGACACTATAGACGAATACTGCGGATTAGATTTGGATAATTATTATTTACCTAATCTTCCTAGTGTAAATAAAAACAATCAAGGCACTCTCAATAGAGAGTGCCTTTTTGTATGTTGTAATATATCAAATCAAAGTTTACAGTAGCTTTTTAAGTCCCGGGATGAATTTCAGCACCGCAGTCACACCACAGCAAAGTGCAAACACCAGAATCTCCCAGATAATAGTAGCAACCATTATCGAACAATCCTGTTGCAGATTTGCATAGAGGCTTCTTGTGACGGCTATCATCATATCTGAAACAAGGTAAACACCAAAGGTGAGCGAGCCTAAATAACACACAACTTTTGCATTAGTTTCCTTGGTCTGTTTAACAGTTGAGAGATATTTGAAAATAATATAGAAGCATGTGGAGCTCAAGGTGATTGTTGGATACTGCCAGTTGTCAAGCTGGAGGTACGATGCAGGATTTTTGTCGTAAAACGCACTTGTTGTGACAACCTGAAAAGCAACGAGAAATATCAGCGAAAAGATTGATATAATGAACGATTTTTTAGTTACGTTCATATACTTTTCGATGTAATATCCCATGAACACGATACCCAGGTGCACCGGAAAGAACATATCTGTCAGATAGTGATGAGGTTTGATGTCAAAGAAAATATCTATCAACGGGATTGCGCCCATCACACCCATTGACAGCACAACAAAATACATGGTCGCTCTTTTTGAGAACGCCTGAGCCATTCGTTGCATCAGCGGTAACAGTATCAGCAGTCCGATGTATGCGTAGATGTACCAGTACGCGTTGGTGGCACGGAAAGTGAAAATCTTTTCTACAAAGCCGAGCATGCTCATCTGCGTCGGGTCGTGCCAGTACCGTTTTATGTAATATACAACTGAAAATATCAGAGTAACTATGAGCATTCGCACTACTCGCTCGACAGACTTTTTTGGTTTGTCAACTTTTTGTAGTAACAACCCGCCCATTATCATAAAGAAAACAGGGACAGCGATTTTGCTGATATAAAAGTATGTCAGCGAAAAATACCAGGTGAACGATTGTGGTTCACACATTTTCAGAAAAACATCGCTGTTTGTGTGGTTGACGATAACAAGAAAAGCGGCGATAATTCGCATCACTTCGATGTAAGTTTTTCGCGCAACAGTTGGCTTTTTTACACTATCGCTGTGTTGCACGGTTGAATTAATCGGTTGTTTGACCATCGTAGCCGACATAGTACCCCTCCGTGATTTTGAAAATACGAGCACAGTGTACCATACTATCAAAGATTATGCAATAAAAATAACCCTTGACTATGTTTCTTTACACAAAGTCAAGGGTTATTTCTGGTGATTCTTGATATCTAGCTTCATATTATCCTCTCTTTCTACAGTATCGTCGCTTTTGACTACTGATTACTACTTGGTGTTTTTTAGCCATCGCGTCATTCTCTTCTGAGAAACACCGTCTGTAAAGTTTGTCTTCGGCTTTTTGCTTTTACATCAATCAGATTCAGATGGAATATTATCATTAAAATTATTTTATTTATGTTATTCCAGGAAGGTTTGATTTGTTAGTTAAATGTGTGTTTACGTTTTTTGCTTATCAAAATATATTTTATCATCCGAATCGTTGTTGTTAAAGCGTTTGTTTTAACTGTACATTGGTTTCGCCCTCCTCTTTTCATCTATAATATAGCATACATTCAAGCCTTTTTCAATATGTAATTTTGTACAATGTTCACAGAAATTACTAGTGCAATAGGTAGAAATTGTATCGAATGCCGATAGATTTTGCGAAAACTGTTGACTGTTTAAAGAGATTTGTGCTACAATGATACTGTTGGGCGGTCTATATGACCGCCTTTTTTTGTTTGTCGTGCGATGTAAATTCATAAAAATCGTAACATATCTGCTAAACACAATATGTAGTATAAAAATATTTATATTTAGCTACAAAATACTTGATTATGTAGTAGTATTTGAGTATAATAATCTTTACACATTTTTAGTAAGGATTGATGTAGTTGAAAAGAATTTTATCATTATTGATTGCGGTTGTAATGCTTGTATCGAGCGTCAGCGTTGCATCAGCAACACAAACAACAGAAACCGAAATTTCGGACAACCAGCCACAGGTGGTTACTGAAACCGAGGCTGCTACACAGGAAGGTTCTCAGCCGACTGTTTCTGAGACTCTGGCAGAAAACGAAACACAGACTCAGACTGAACCGGAACCAACAGAAGCTCCCGTGATTGATTACCCGATTATCACAAAGTTTGACACAGCTAACGGTGGTACAAAGATTTTCTGGGACGCATACGAGGGTGCATACCGCTACAGACTGTTCATCAAGCGTGAGGATGGCTCAGGGTGGAAAGCGCTCACCACTACAACTGCTTTATCATATACTCACACAGGTCTTGAGAGCAACAAGGACTATACATACACAGTACGAGTTGTGAATGCTGATGGTAGTTTTGGCAGTGAATACTACAAGAACGGCTGGACAAGAAAATATCTTGATGCGCCAAAGCTTGAGTCACTTGCCAGCGTAGAAAAAGGACAGAAGCTCACATGGAGCTTTGTCGAGGGCGCTACTAACTACAAGGTTTACATCAGAGAAGGCAACGCGTGGAAAGCGCTTTGTTACACAACAGGTACTTCATTTGTTAACGTAAATGCTAAGTCAGGCGAAAGCTACAGATACACAGTTCGATGCGTTACTGACGAGGGCGATGATTTTACAAGCCATTTTGACCCTAACGGAATTACAGCAACTTTTGTTGCAACTCCAAAAATCACAAAGGTTGAAAATGTTTCAAATGGTGCCAAGGTTACATGGAACAAAGTCGATGGTGCTGCATTATACAAACTTTTCTATAAGCTCGAAGATGGCTCAGGATGGAAGACAATCGCTACAACATCAGCGGATAATGCAACACACACTAACATCAAAAGTGGCGACGAATACAGATACACAGTCCGTGCTTGTAACTACGCTGGTTCATACATCAGCGCATACGATAAGACTGGTGTAAAAAACGTATTTTTGTCAGTTCCTGAGATTACATCAGTCAACAGCGCGATGGGCGGTCTCGAAATCAAGTGGAACGCGGTTGTCGGCGCTGAAAACTACAAAATTTATGTAAAAACAGCCGGCTCATGGAAAGGTCTTGGCTTTACTACAGAAACTTCCTACATCGATACAACTGCTCAGTCAGGTACTCTGTACACATACACAGTACGCTGTGTATCAGCAGACGGCGAGGAATTGAGAAGTTACTTTAACACAAGCGGTGTAAGTGGATCGTTCATTGATACTCCGCTTATCACAGATGTTGAAAATCTTGAAAATTCCGTAAAAGTTACTTGGAACATGGTGAACGGAGTTTCAAAGTACAAGCTGTTCTACAAGCGTGAGGATGGCTCGGGTTGGAAGACAATCGGCACAACAACATCAGATAATTTTGTTCACGAAGGCTTAAGCGATGGTGACGTTTACACCTACACAGTACGTGGATGTGACTCAAAGGGTAATTACATCAGCGGATACGATAAAACAGGTGTGACAAACGTGTTCCGTTCACCAATGCAGTTCAGATGTGTCAAAGTCAACGATAAGTCAGCCTATCTGTCATGGAGCAAAGTTGACGCAGCAAAATACTACAAAGTTTATCGCAAGAATTTCGGCGGTGAATGGCAGCTCATCAAAACGGTTACTCACTCAAGCGTTATTGACTATGGTGTCATAAAGAATGTGCCATATACATACACAATCAGATGTTTCGACGAGAATATGAAGTCACTGAGCGCATATTCAATTGATGTCAAGTATTACTACAACGGTGTTCCTGCCGATGGTGCCATTGACGTAAACGGCACAACATACAATTTTGTTAATGGTGGCATCAAACAGGGCTATGTTACTATAAATGGTGTTCTGTACTACTATAATGAAAACGGCACACTCGAGAAAAATGGTATCGTTGGTAGCGATAAAGACGGCTACTGTCTTGCAGATTCAACAGGTAAAATCGACCTTAGTGTCCGTAAAGCGTATACCTACAAAGGTGTGGACTACAACATTCTGGATGGTAAGGCATACAAGGTTGTCACAAATCCTGACAGAACGCTGTTCAGAGCTTTCAAAGAGCTTGACAAAGCTTTAAAGGGTAAGGATGCATCAAAGCTTACTGATGCACAGAAACTCAAAATCTGTTTTGACTATGTAAAGGGTGCATACGTTGAGAAGAATCCACGTATCCCACACTACAATGGTATGGACTGGCCACAACTGTATGCTAACGATATGTTTGTTAACGGTGTCGGCAACTGCTTCAGCTATGGCGCGGCATTTGCGTATATGGCAAAGGCTATCGGCTACGAAGAAGTTTACTGCTGTCACAGTGGCGGTCACGGATGGGCTGAGATTGATGGTCTTGTGTATGACCCTGAGTGGAGCAGACATCACTTCACATACTCATACTATGCGTTGAGCTACGACTCAAAAACAGACCAGAACTACAAGGGTGCGATTGCTCCAGGATTACCATGGATGCACGTAAAAATCTAGTTTAAGACATAAAAAGCTAGGAATAAGGCTACTTCTTATAAGGATATTAAAACCCGACAGACTTTAAAGTGAAGTTTGTCGGGTTTTGACTGTGTATATTGGAGGCTGTATTATTCAAGCCACTGAATAAAAGCTATTTTATCCGTACTGTTATAACCAGCATCGCATTTGTCTGTACAAATGATGACTTGGGCTAAGCCCAACCCCTTATTTTGATTTTATGGTTTTAAGTGAAGAAATCAACATTCTGCGAATAGCACCGCAATCATTTTGTAACACTTTGTAGTCGGTTTCCGACATACAATCAGTTTCAAAAAGAAGTTCCAACCAATATTCC